>DAOWGJ010000040.1 GCA_030637505.1 Holophagae bacterium | reverse complement strand
GTCGGGCCTGAGGGCACCGACGCAGCGATTCACCTCTATCAGGATGCCAGTATGTTTGCCGGCGAAATCGATGCCGGCAACAGTCTGACCTTCGACCTCGAGAGTGGACGCCAACTCTTCGTCAAGGTCATGGAAGGGGAAGCGACCATCAACGGAATCTCATTTATGCCGGGCGACGCAGCGAAGGTCGAGGGAGAACCGCTCAAGGTCGAAGCCCGCAGCGATGCTCACCTGCTCCTGGTGGAGATGGCACAGCAGTAAGCGCCGGAACAAGAAATCTGGGCCATCGTGGGGTGGACCTTGGCCCACCAATCCGTTCAACAATGGTGATGTCGAGTCGAAGCCGGAGTTCGATGCTTTTTCGTGAAGCATCCCGTTGTCGTCACCGACCAAATGGTGGGCCAGGGCCCACCCTACTCCGACTCTCTGCCCCTTTAAACCCTCCGACACCTGCCCCCGTCACCCCAACACATCCTCCACCCATCTGACCAGAATGGCCACGGCCAACAGCCGTTCGCCGTGGTCCGCAGCACCCATCTGGTGGACCTGCCAGTGCCGTTCAAGAACTCCTCTTCGAAGGCCGAGTTCCGACGCGGTCCCTCCGGTTATCAAACCGTGGACTCTCTCGCGCAACGGACCTCGGAGCCAATCCGCCAGCGGAACCTCGAAGCCGATCTTGCGCCGTGACCTCGGCGGAACACCGAGGCCGGTTGCAACGTCTCTCAACAGGCCCTTGTCCCGAGTCCACCTCGGATTGACAGACAGGAGAAACTCAACGATCCGATGATCCAGCAGAGGAACCCTGGCCTCCAGGCCGTGCTGCATACTCGCCCGGTCAACCTTGGCCAGCATACGTTCCGGCAAGAACGTCAGGAGATCGAGGGCACGCCACCGCGTCCAGGGATCGAGTCCCTCGAGCCGGCCGAGGAGAGCCTCATCCCAGGGCAGGTCGATGTTGTTTCTTCCGAGCAAACGGGCCGCTTCGGCAGCGGGCCAGACGCCCTGCAACGACTGGTAGGCAGACCATGGACCGGGGGCCGCCAGTGCCGCCCGGAGCTTCGAAGCCCAGCGTCTGTTCGGCAGCATGACACCCGGGATCCGACGTAACGGCCTCGGCACTGCCAGCACCTGCTGGAGTCTCGGCATCGCCCGAAGCCGGGGATAACCGGAGAGCAGTTCGTCACCACCGTCGCCGGAAAGAGCGACCGTCCAGCGCCTGCGAGCTTCGGCCGAAACCATGGAGGTCGGTAGAAAGGATGGATCGGCCAGAGGATCTCCGGTTGCCCTCCCCCACCCGTCCAGAGCTCCGGTGAGATCTGACGGCACACAGTCGGCGATGAAATGGTCCAGTTCAAAAGCCCCGGCGACCTTGCATGCCGCGGCGCTCTCGTCCTCCCCACCCGAGAAACGGACAGTCAGAGTCTCCGGGCGGGCGCCTTCGGCCACTGCGGCGCCGACGACGGCGCCGGAATCCACGCCGCCGGAGAGAAAACAGCCAAGGGGGACGTCACTGACCAGCCGCCTTCGAACTGCGTCCTTGAGGAGGAACCCCAGTTGGTCGATCGCCTCGTCCCGTGTGCTGGGACCATCTCCCCTTCTCTCGATGGCCGCCAGCGGGTCGTACCAACGACTGAGACGAACGCCCGTCTCATCGACGATGAGCATGTGCCCGGGAGGAAGGCGCCGAACGCCCCGGACCAGGGTCTGTTCGCCGGCACCGTAGCCCAATTCAAGCCACGAACGCAGGGCCTCCATCCGAAGATCCCGTCTGACTCCGGGATGTTCGAGAAGAGCCGGCAATTCCGAGGCGAAGGCCACGCCGCGGTCGACCTCGGCCCAGAAGAGTGGCTTGATTCCCAGTCGATCCCGGGCCAGGAGAAGACGGCGCAGGACCGGGTCCCAGAACGCCAGGGCAAATTGCCCGTCGAGTCGTTCCAACGCGTCCGGACCCCAGAGGGTAAGAGCCTGCAAAACAACCTCTGTGTCACCGGAGGAACGAAAGGTCCTGCCTTCAGTCTCCAGCAGGGCCCGAAGCTCACGGTAGCCGAAGACCTCGCCGTTGTAGACCAGCGCTGCGCCTGAAGGCTCGACCATCGGCTGATCCGCTCGAGCCGAGAGGTCGAGGACGGCCAGCCGCCGGTGGCCCAGGACCACACTGCCGGTCAGGTCCCTCCAGAAGCCCTCGCCGTCGGGACCCCTGTGGGCCAGTGCATTGGCCATTCGCCGGACCGGGCCCTCGTCGGCCCGGCCGTTCCACTCAATCCATCCGCAGATGCCACACATGCCGAGAGCGCCGGTCTAGGAGTATGCAGGGCAATGAATCAGCGTCGTCTTTCGAGTTTCGTGAAATCCATTTTTCGTTGCATCCTCGGCCCGTACCTTGAGTACAGCGCCTCTTATGCGCCTCAAATGGCATTCCACGACCCTTCGAAACCCATACGCCATCATTAACCCTGCACACTCCTGGCCGCTCCGTCGTCGCCTAACGGATGTCCTTCTTGAACTTGGCGATTTCGGCGGCCAAGGCCTTGGCCTCGTCCCGAACCTCCGCCTCTTCGCTCTTCTTGGCGATCGCCTTGACCTTCTCTTCGACTCCGGCCAACTGGGACAGAACAGCGGAGGCCGCGGACGTAGTGTCCATCCCACTCATTGCGGCGCTCCGACCGGCCTGCCTGAACTCGCGGGCCAGCGATCGAAATTCACCCCTGAGCTGATTGAGCTCTTGCGTTTCACCGCCCCCAGAACCCGAGGGCATCAGGGTGAATTCCCCGGTCGTAAAGAAATTGAATGCCAGAAGACCAACGATGACGACAACGATCAGAACGATAATAGCTTTCATCTCAAACCTCCATGAGTCTCGTACTCCAGACATTCTACAGGTACAAGGCGAGCCCATGAGGCCCGATGAGGAATCCCGAGAAACGGGCTGTAGGGTGGGCCTTGGCCCACCATTGAGCGCTTCCGTTGGTGGGCCAAGGCCCACCCTACAGGTTTCTTCTTTTCCTGTGCCCTTTTCTGGCCGATCGCGCGACTGACCACTGAGAGCTGACAGCTCCTCCTACGGTTTCGCGCCGTCCTCGATCCAGCGGCGGAAGAGGTCCAGCTCTTTTTCGGGAAGACGCTTGGATCCGAACATCGTCCGGGGCATTCCCTTGCCGATTTCGGTCTCGCCCATCAGCTTCTTCCACAAGTAGGATGCCTCGAGGTTCCCAGTGACGACCAATTGAGCCTCGGGGACCTGAACCGAGGGCCTTGCCACCAGGTTCCCGTAGCCCTCGCCCTTGACCAGCACGAGGTTGGCCTTGGGTTCTTTGGTCGAGTGACAGTCTCCGCATCGCTTGACCACGAGTTCCTCAAGATCGCCCGAGTAGGACAACTGTTCTCCCGGCGCGGCGCCCCAAAGCACGACAGGCAGGAGAACAATGCCTGCAATTATCAGTCTTTTCATGTATTCCTCCCAGTCGATCAACGTACGACCCTTGACGATCATTCCAGCTTGAGATGTGGGAGGATGACGAAGAGGAGAATGACGATGTCCGAGCCCGGCGACACCGAAAACTTCAGGGCCGAAGCCCACCGAATGGTCGACTGGATCGCCGACTACCTCGAGGGTGGAGCGCGAGAGTACCCGGTACTTTCGAAGAACCGGCCAGGAGATCTCAGCCTTGCACTGCCGGTTAACATGCCCTCCGAACCCGAGGATCTCCGGCAGATCTGGAAGGACTTCGAGTCGATCGTGCTGCCCGGCGTCACTCACTGGAACCACCCCGGCTTCATGGCCTACTTCGGAATCACGGGGTCCGGACCGGGAATCCTCGGAGAAATGCTCTCGGCCGCCCTCAACGTCAACGGGATGCTGTGGCGGACCTGCCCTGCGGCGACCGAACTGGAATTGGTGGTCCTGGACTGGCTGCGTAAGGGCCTGGAGCTTCCCGATGACTTCTTCGGCTTCCTGTGCGACACCGCTTCGATCTCGTCCCTCCTGGCCTTGGCGGCCGCCCGAGAGAACGCCGACATCGGAGTTCGAGAGAAGGGTTTGTCCGGTCGAGACGATATTCCCCCTCTCCGGGTCTACGCCTCGGACCAGGCCCACTCTTCGATCGCCAAGGCCTGCCTGACTCTGGGCCTGGGCCTCGAGGGTTTCCGTGCCATTCCCCACGATGCCGAATACCGCATGGACGTCACGGCACTTCGAAAGGCCATCACCGAGGATCGCCGAGCAGGCTTCAGACCGCTGGCCGTCGTCGCCACCGTAGGCACGACCTCGACGACCTCGGTCGATCCTGTCCCGGAGATCGTCAACGTGTGTGCCGAAGAAGGCCTGTGGCTCCACGTCGATGCCGCCTACGCGGGATCGGCGGCCCTTTGCCCGGAACACCGGAGCTGCCTTGCCGGCTGTGAGCACGCAGATTCCTTCGTCTTCAATCCCCACAAGTGGCTCTTCGTGCCGATCGACGCCTCGGCCCTCTACACCCGTCACCCCGAGGTCTTCAAGCGGGCGTTTTCCCTGGTGCCGGAGTACCTGACTACGCCCATGACTGGGGAAGTCGTCGACCTGATGGACTACGGCGTTCAGCTGGGTCGCCGCTTCAGAGCTCTCAAAATCTGGTGGGTCTTGCGCTCATACGGTCTCTCCGGGCTTCAATCCCACCTCCGACGGCACATCAAATTGGCTGACGAGTTTTCCGACTGGGTCG
Source organism: Holophagae bacterium (assembly GCA_030637505.1). Classification (GTDB taxonomy): domain Bacteria; phylum Acidobacteriota; class Thermoanaerobaculia; order Thermoanaerobaculales; family Sulfomarinibacteraceae; genus DAOWGJ01. The sequence continues at coordinate 5,236 of DAOWGJ010000040.1, read as the reverse complement.
ATCGCCAGCCTCTCCTCAAGCGGGCCGCTCCCGCGCCCTTTTCGGTCGTTTGTTTCCGGGCTGCCCCCACCGGCATGGAACAGGGAGAGACCCTCGATGGTTTCAATATGCGTTTGATGGAAGAAATCAACGCCTCCGGGGAGGTCTACCTGTCCCACACAAGGCTGGACGACGGGATCGCCCTGCGGGTGGCCATCGGCAATATCGGCACCGACACAACCGACCTCGAGCGCTGCCGGACGGCGATCCTGAATGGACTGCAATGCCTCTCCAACCCTTGAACGAGAATCGATCACTGGTCTCCAACGCCGGCGCTGTTGTCAGGGGGACCCTGATGTCGGCCTTTGGTCTGAGCGCTCTGATCTTCGTCAACGCAGTGCAAACACTCAGCCTGCTGATCAAACCCTTTTCGGGCAGGGCCTTTCGAAGAATCAACCGTGCATGTGCCAACTCCTGGTGGGGCATGTGCGTGTCCGGCGCCCAACTAATCAATGGGGGCGATTTCCTGGTGACCGGCGCGGACATCCCCGCTCGTGAGAATGCGATCATCGTCTCCAACCACCAGCAGATGCCCGATATCCCGACGATCATGGCCTTCGCCAAGTCCAGGCAGCGGCTGGGCGACCTCAAGTTCTTCGTCAAGGATATCCTCAAGTGGGTTCCCGGCGTCGGTTGGGGAATGCTGTTCCTGGACTGCGTCTTCGTCAAGAGGAATTGGTCCTCGGACGCTGGTCACATCCTCAAGACCTTCAGCACCCTGGTGGACAACCAGGTCCCGGTGTGGCTGGTCTCCTTCGTCGAAGGAACCCGGGCCCGCCTCCACAAGATCGAGGCCAGCCGGGAATTCGCCCTGAGCCGAGGTCTCGAACCCCTGGACCACGTTCTCATGCCCCGGACCAAGGGATTCGCGGCGACAGTGCAAGGCCTACGTGAACACGTCCCTGCAGTCTACGATTTCACCATCGGCTACGAAGAGGGAGTCCCGACCCTCTGGCAGTACATCAAGGGCTCGGTCGACCGGATTCACCTCCACGTCAGGCGTTTTCAGATCGAGGACTTACCGACTCAGGAGGAGGACGTCCGGCAGTGGCTGCTCAATCGGTGGACCGAGAAGGACCGGCTTCTGGAGCATTTCTACGCGCAGGGGGCATTCCCGACGGAAGCGCTGCCGCAAGAGATGGCAGTCGAGGTGTGAACTATTGATCCAGACTTCAGGTCTCAATCCTGCCGGGTCATCATAGCCAGAGCGACGGACGTCGCCAACAACAACGCCCCACACGCCTGGTGCGCCGTCGTGGCCATCACCTCAAAAAGACCCGGGTTCCCGACAATGGCCTCGCCCGCGGTGACGGCCAGGGCCATAATGCCCAGAAGGACCTGAATGCCCGCAATGATCAGCACCGCCTTTCCCAGCCGGGACACCGGTGAATAGTCCGGCCATAACCACCATCCCCGCGCACCGGCGACCGAGGCCAACATCCAGACGACTGCGGCCATCGTGATGTGAACGACCAAACCCCAGGCAAAGTGGCGCTGGACCGCCCCCAAGATCAATTGAACCACCAAGACGGCGACGAGAAACCCCTGCAGGGTTCGGTCCAGGTCCCCCGTCGGCCTCTCGTCCGTTTCTGGCGACCCGGACTGCCAGGTACGGCTGGTGACGACTGCCAGCGCAACGATCATGCCCATGAAAATCTGTCCCAGCACACCGTGAAGAACTGCAAGCGCAAGGCTCGGCGCCATGTCTTCCGCGGAAGTCGACAGGGTGAAATTCCCGGTGACCCGAAGGCCCCCGAGAATGCCCTGGACGATAACAACCACGACCGAGGAAAGGGCCAGCCTCGTGACCCACCGCCGTGTGTCGAAGCGCCATAGATAGAGGGCCAAGGCCACCGTCGTCAGGCCCACAAGCGAACCGAAGAGTCGATGGGCATGTTCGTAGTAGATGCCCCCGGTCATTCTGGAGATCGGGTAGAGAAACATGTTGTAACCGTAGGAGTTCGGCCAGTCGACAACCGCAAGTCCCGCCTCGTTTGAGGTCACCAGACCCCCGGCTACGACCAGGAGAAAGGTGGCGCCAAGAGCGACTTTGGAAAGCAGACCGGCCCACACCGGCGGCTCCCGCTGTCCGCCTCGGGCGCCCAGGTGGGCAGCGAGGGCCGCGATGACGGCGGTGATGACCAACGAACCTGGGACCCACCACAGGGCAGATGGGACCAGCCCCGGCCGTTCAGACGAGCTCAAGAAGGAACCGAGAATCAGCATGTTGATTATGGCGGCTACCAGCCCGACCTTGGCGCCGGCGAGCAGCGCGCCATCAATCCACGTCCCGGTTCGCCATCCCCAGCCCCCCACGATCAGCAGCATGGCGAGGCCGATCAGCCAGCTTGGCGCCATGATGACGGGGAGCCTCCCCAGGTAGGCCACCGCCCACATGCTGACCGTCGTCGCAAACCCCAGCGGAACCCACCAACCACCATCAGTAGATCGTTCGTGCATCTCCCCCCTCCCCTTGAGTCATTATTGCCTAACCAGAAGGAACCGGAACCAAAAAGAAACCCACCGACTACGAGGGGAGCTGTAAGCCGTTAGCCATCAGTAGGGTGGGCCAAGGCCCACCCTACCTTCTTCCTCCTTTTTGTGCCTTTCTGTGGCATTTTCTTGATTCTTGCAAGCGGCAGGGCCCTAGAATTGGGGGAAATGCACCGAGTATCATTTGCGTTGAACATGAGGATGGAGACGAAGAACCCATGACTATTGCTCACAGAGCACGACACGAACTCGGCATGTATCTGGAGATGTCCAAGGCCAGACTGTCGTCGATGGTGGTCTTTTCGACAGTCGCCGGCTACCTTCTGTCGGCCCGCAGCGCCGGTCGCGTGGATCATCTGATCTGGACTGCTCTCGGGACCGCACTGGCAGCTTTCGGGGCCAGCATCTTCAACCAGATCATGGAAACTGAGCAGGATGCCAAGATGGAACGTACTCGGAACAGGCCTTTGCCCTCCGGGCGCATTCCCCGCTCCAGGGCGATAGTTTACGGATGGGCATCCTCCATAGCCGGTGTGATTCTGCTCGCCACCCTCGTCAACCTCCTGACTGCGGCTCTTGCCCTCGGTGTCATCCTGGTATACACCCTGGTGTACACGCCGATGAAAACCCGGACCTCAGCAAACACGCTGGTTGGAGCGGTTGTCGGCGCCGTGCCTCCGGTCATCGGTTGGACGGCCTTTTCCGGCAGGATTGAAATCGGCGCCCTGATCCTTTTCGGCATTCTCTTCACCTGGCAAGTCCCTCACTTTCTGGCTCTGGCCTGGATGTATCGAGATGATTACGCCCGTGGCGGCTTCAAGATGCTCCCCGCCGTCGACGCCATCGGCCGGTTCACTGCACGAACAGCCTTGATTTACGCGCTGGCGCTGCAGCCCTTGACCCTCATGATCTACGCCGAAGGACTTTCAGGGATGGCGTTTCTGATCATCGCCCAGGTTCTGGGATTCACCTTTGCTCTTGCAGCCCTGCCCTTCTACCGGGATCGGACCCGCCTGACCGCTCGGCGCCTCTTTCTGGTCAGCATCATTTACCTCCCCCTGCTTCTGATTTCAATGGTGGGCGACATGGACGAACGGGTGTTGAACGGCGCCTTCGCCGGGGCAGAGCCGCAGGCCGAGGTCCAGCACCTTGCTCGGTACCGGACATCTGATCCGGCCATCCAGTGATCGGTAGGCTGATTCGCAGTGGATGGTGGGTCGTCGCTGCCGCCATCATCTCCGTTGTGGGAATCCTCGCCCTGATCGTCCGTCCAGGTTCGGTCTCACACCTGGGCGATGGACACGATCCCGCATCCTACGGCTTTGATCTCGGCTGCCGTCAAATCTCCAGCATTGTCGCAGGCGGCATGGGCCGCGACGGGCTGCATGCGGTGGATAACCCCGAAACCGTTCCCGGCACACAGGTGGCGACGATCAACGAAGAACATCGCGGCAAGTTGCTCGTGGGCACAGACCGCATCATTGGTGTCGTTATCAACCAAGAAGCGCGCGCCTCCCCTCTGCGGCTGATGCGATGGCACGAGGTGATCAACGATGACCTCGGCGGCGAAGAAATCGCGGTAACGTACTCGGGCTTGAGCGATGCCTCCGCCGTATGGCGACGACCCGTCGTCGCCGGCGAGACCCTTTCATTCGCTGTGTCCGGACTGCTCTCCAACTCCAACACCCTCATCTACGACCAGGCCGGTCCAGAACGAGAATCCAGTCTCTGGAGCCAACTTGGCGGCCAGTCAGTGGCCGGCCCGCAGGCCTGCGCCGGCGCCCGGATGGAAGGCATCCCGTTTGACCTCGCCCTGTGGTCCGACTGGCTCGAACGGCATCCCGACACCGACGTCATGATGCCGCTGCCGGGATTCAAACGACTCTACAAGCGAGACCCCTACCACAGCTACTTCGGGTCCGAGGTGCTGCATTTTCCCGTCGATCCGATGCCGCCGAACGACGGTCCTGATGCGAAGGACCGGGTCGTGATCGTCGAAGCCGGAGCAGCGCGAAAGGTATTTGCTCTTTCGGCCCTCGCCGAGAACATCAGTGAGACCCGAGGCATCATCGACAACACCATCGACGAAGTCCCAATCAGGATCCACTTCACAACCGAGCCCCCCACCGCACGCGTGGAAATCCTGGGAGACTCCGATCACACCCCGGTGATGCGCATGGCCTTCTGGTTCGCCTGGCATGCTCAGAACCCCTCCGACCCACTTGCATTACCCAAAATTTCCGACCTCCAGGTGCTTCGAAAATGCGGCGGGCTGCGGGCCCTGAAGGACCCGCCTACTGGGATCTCGGAATCCCCGTAGTCAGGTCCTTCAGGGCCTGTTCTTGGAGCCCCTCACGGGACCTGAGCCACCGATCGAGCCCCGGGCTTCCCCCTGGAATATTCAAAAATTCCCTCTGCGCGAAGCGCACGTACCACAAAATGGGATCGAATTGGCCGATATCCATCCCCCATTTGAAAAACCCCCCTCAGAGGGCCGATACGATCCCATTTTGTGGTTGGGGGTAGAATCCCACCATGCAGGCAGATTTCGAACATCTCCTCTCCGACTCCGCTACCGGGCGCTCGATCCATGCAAAGGTCAATGCGGCAGGCGAGGACCTCGTGATCGTGGTGAGCGGTGGATCCAAACCCCACGTCGGCTCTGTCGTCATGGCCCAACCTAGCGGTTCCCGGCAGAGCGGGG
>DAOWGJ010000290.1 GCA_030637505.1 Holophagae bacterium | reverse complement strand
GTCGAAGTTCGACGGGCCCCAGTCGACGTCCAAATTGAACTGGTCCATAGGATAGTCACTGGATGAGGAAACAGATCGCTCGTTGGAATCATCATCCTTGGCCTCGGACCAGGTGTAGGACCCATCCAGCATCCAGCCGTTGGAAAAGCGCTTGCGGCCCTTGAGCACGATCGCCGTGTACTCCGCGTGACCGTCCGATGTGAATTGCCAGATCCTGCCGAGATCGTCGTAAACGGTACCGCGATCATACGTTGGGAGTCCGTCAGGAGTCGTGCCCCCGTTCGGGACGAGGTTCTGGTCCCACTTGCGCTGGTTCTTGTCGGTCTCGGAGTAGATCACGTCGACGCCCACGGAGAAGTCCGTCATCACTTCACGCTCGTAGCCCAGGGAGACCCGCATGGTCTCCGCGTTCTCGAAATTCGGATCGAAGACGAAGAGGTCGGTATTCAGTCCCCCCGGGGTATCGTCAATCGACTGCCACGGCTCCCCATAGGCCGGGGCGGCATCGCCATAGGCGGTGAAGCGCTGGACTCGAATGCCGTTGGTCAACATGGCGTTGGCGTCCAGGAGCGTCGGGGTGTTGGAGTAGAAGTAGCCGGCGCCGCCACGCAGAACCGATTTGCCGTCACCGTTGATATCCCAGGCGAAGCCGACGCGCGGCGCCCAGTTGTCCGTGTCGTCGGGAATCTGTCCGGTGTCCGGGTAGAGCGGGTTTGTCTCTTTGGGATCGTCATGGGCCTGGAGGTCGTAGCGCAGGCCGTAGGTCAGGGTGAAGTTGGGCGAGGTGCGCCACTCGTCCTGGATGTAGAAGGCGTAGTAGTTGGTGTCGAACTTCACTGCGCCGTCGTAGTCCGAGAAGCTCTGGGTGTAGTTGTAGGGCTCATCAACGAAGAAATCGTCCCAGCTCGAGTACGAGTATGAGCCCGCCTGATACCGGTAGAAGCCGTCGTCGAAGGCGACGAAGTCAAGGTTCATCCCCATCTTGAGCGTGTGCTCACCCATGTAGTAGGTGAAGTTGTCGATGATCTGAATCCGGTCCTCGTCCAGGAAGTTGGGCAGGAACTGGTTCTGACCCCAGGCTGCAAGGTACGGGTAGATACCGGCTTCCTGGCCGGTGGAGTTAGCCGTTCGCGGCCGCTCTTCCGCCGCGTACTGCACGATCAACTCGTTGAAGGCATTCTCGGAAAACACCGAGTTCAAGGATGCGACGAAGGAATTGAAGCTGTTTTCCTCGAATCCGTTGTTGGAACGGCCGGTGTTGGAATAGGAGGAGGTCAGGTTCTCGCCTTCCTGGCTCGAGAAGTTGTCACGCAGAGTCAGGAGGTGGTTGTCCGACAGCTGCCAGTCCAACTTGAGCATGATGACGCCGGCGTCGTTGGTCTGGTCAATCCCGCTGGTTTCGTTCTCGAAATCAAGACCGGTGAGGGCTTCCCACTCGGCGGTCCTGTCCGTGGGGAAATACCGGAACTCGGTTCTCAACGGCGTCGTAAAATCCTGCGAGTCGTAGGACACGAAGAAGTGGACCTTGTCCCTGACGATCGGCCCACCGAGGGCAAAACCGTACTGCTGTTGTTCGAGCCCATCGGCCTTGAAACCCGAGGCATCCTCAGTGACAAAGCTGTCGTCACGATAGTAGTAAAAGACCTCACCCCGAAATTGATTGGTACCCGACTTGGTGATCGCGTTGAGCACACCGCCGGTGGCGTTGAACTGCAGGTTATAAGAGGATTGGATGACCTGGAACTCCTTGATCGCCGCCTGCGAGAAGGTGAAAGGCGGGCGCGTGCCGCCGCGCTCTTCACCGAAGAAGGAGCTCTGGCTGTTGGAGCCGTCGATGTTGAAGGAGTTCTGAATTGCTCGGGCGCCCATGTTGAGGCCGCCACGGCCGCCCGCGACCTCAGAACCGCCAGTAGCGGTCTGTCTTCCGGCAACGGCGCCGGGCACTAAGATGGCAAAATCAGTAAAATCGCGGCCTTGCAACGGCAAATTGGCGATCGCCTGGTCACCAACGTTCGCCGTCACTGAAGGGTTGGTCGTCTCGATGACCGGCGCCTCGGCCGTCACGACGATCTCCTCGGAAATCGCGCTCTCGGCCAGAATGTAGTCGATCCGAACCGAAGAACCCAGGCCGACCTGGGCGCCGCGCTTGATTTCGGTTCTGAAGCCGTCCAACGCCGCCTTGACGTCGTAGGTACCCACAGGCAGCAGGTCCAGACGGTAGAAACCGGCGGTATCAGTGATCGCCGTCCGGCTGAAGCCGGTCTCCGTATTGGTCGCGACGATCGTCGCGCCCGGCATGGCGCCACCATCGGTATCCGTTGCAGTTCCAATAATTTGCCCGGTCGAACCACTGCTCTGGGCCCAACCTGCATGGGGTGCCAGCAGCACCACTGCAGCCACCACAAGTCCTATTGTCATCACAAACTTACGCATATCTGTCTCCTTCCTTCCTCTCAGTGTGAATAAAAACGCATCTCCTCAAAAAAAATAGAATCGAAAAGGTCACGGAGCTAATGTACAGATTCACAAGCCCCCTTTCAACCGAAATTTTCATCTTATTTCTCGTTGTGATTCGATCTCTTTTTTTTGACCTGAATTGAGCAACTCTCAACGGCGATCTGCACCAGAGCCTCGAGGCTTCGGCACATCTCATCCGCCAGAATCACTCAGTTCAGGTTCTATGAACTCGGGGGCAATCACCCAGTTCCCGTCAGCCTCCGGGGACCAGGTTTCCAGAGCCGCCAGATGGTCATTTATCATCGATGCCACCTCTTCCGACGAACGCCAGATCACCTCCGCCTCGGCCAGGTGCGGAAATCCCCCACCACCTGCGGCACGATAGTTATTGCAGACCAAGGTGAAGTCCGCATGAAGATCAAGCGGCCGCCCGTTCCGGCGCAGGTCCTGTATCCGGTCGCCCTCGGGACGGGTCGGATCGATACGATAGCTCAGGCCCTGCATGGTGTCGACGTTGTAGAGGAGGACATCGGGATCGACAACGATGACACAGGGGCCCTGGGAGGGGCATTCGATGCCGTCGTAATACCGGGCTGCGTGTTCCAGAACATCCTTGACCTGGGCGCCGCCCAGCTTCAAAGATTGCAAGGTATTGGGATAGACGTAGAGGGAACGGGCCCATCGGCTGGTCACCGGACCTGGTGCGAGATCGGGAGTGCTTCCGGTCAACAGGCTTGCCAGGGAGAGATCGGCGCCGGAGGCCTGCAGCTGAACCTGGTGGATCAGATCCTGGGCCGCGCAATCCCGGAGGCGGCAGCCCTGGATACTGACGGGCACGTCCACGACGGTCAAGGCTCGAGCCAACGCCTTGGCCACCCGCTGATGCTGAGTCTCGAAGTTCTCCACGAAGGCCTGGTCGATCTTGGTTGCGGCCAGGTCGATATTCTCACCATGCCACGAGACGATACGCGCCGGCCCCTCCTCAGTTTGCGAGACTTCGAGGTCAATCCGAGTCATGACCCGGCCTCTCGACGAGGGTTGGGAGATGATCGTGCCGTGCAGGAGGCGAGGGGGAAGATTCTGATGGGTATGACCGGTCAGCAGCAGGTCGATGCCGGCCACCTGGGCCAGGCGATCACCGTAGTTCTCGTAGGCCGTACCGTCGGTTCCGCCGGTCTCCGGGTCGATCTCGAAGCCGGTGTGGGCCAGAACGATCACCAGATCGCAGTCCTCATCCTGCCGGAGGATCGAAACCCAATGCCGAGCTGCCTCGTCCATCGGCTGGAAGGCCAGACCTTCATAATTTTCCGGTTCCTCCCATCCCGGGATATTGGGAGTCAGCAGGCCCAGCAGGGCGACCCTTAACTGACCGAATTCGATGACCAGGAAGGGTTGAAAAGCCGGGAGTCCGGTGCCCACGTCAATTGCGTTGGCCGCAAGAAATGGAAAGTCCGCTTCGGCTTCGGCCCGCCTGAGGGGCTCCATTCCGAAGTTGAACTCATGATTGCCGACGGCCATCGCGGCATATCCGATTCTATTCATCGCCTTGATCGTCGGGCTGGGCTCGCGTCGACGAATATGAATCAACTCCTCCAGGGGCGTGCCCTGGAGAGTGTCACCCGAATCCACCAACAAGACCGGATGGTCCGCCGACTGACGGATCGCGTTGACCGCCGCCGAAACTCGAGCCAGGGAACCAGGCGCCCCACTGTCCCGCGCGTCGTCAAACGGCAGGACCTGGCCGTGAAGATCCGAGGTGTGGAGGATGGTCAACTCGAGGGTGTCGGCAGCGTGTGCGGGCCCCGGCAAGAGCCAGTGCACCGATAGGGCACACATCAATGTCGTCAACAGAACCGATCGTTGCGATTTGCTCATGGCTGGCCCCCAAGGCGGCGATCGTAGCAGAATGTTGTGGGCCTACCTGGCGGACCGGCCGGGGAGCTGTCCGTTGTCATTTGTCCGACCGCAGGCAAGAGCGCCCGCGACGCTGCCCCGGTCGCTGTTCCTCAAGCGCGGCACGTCCCGTTGAGCGTTTGCTGCCGGGTTTGGTACTGCATCTCACCGTGAAGCCGGGAGCGATCGTCAGGAAGAAGACGTACGAATTTCACGCCGGTTTGGAATCGCGAGCCGCCGACATCGTTGACGAATACCACCGCGGCGTCAGCGACCGCCACACCCCAGTCAGTCGGAATTCGGAGTTCCAGAAAGGTGGTCAGCTCGAAGCGGTCACGGGATTCGAACATGCACCCGCCCAAGGAGAAGTTGGTCGTTTTGCCGAAGTTCTCGAAACCCGACACACTCTCGATCATCCGATAGAGAACTGCCTTCTCGTACACCGTCCGCTCGAAGCACCGCACTTTTGTCATTGTAGGGCTGAGGACCTTGCCGCAGTAGAAGGTTCTTTTGGCGTCTTGCATGGGCTCCTCACAATCTTCCTCATCATTTAGGAAGAACGGGACTGATTAAAGCAGGAAGCGTGCCAACTCCCGTATCTCGGTGACTCTTGCGTCGCCGGGTTTCGGCAAGAAAATCCAACCAGCCCATGTCACCGCAATTCGACACCCCGGTGGTATGACTCCTCGGCGACCATGTCCGGATGATGAGCTGTGGTGATATGTCGCCAAATGTCGCCGATGAACGCCCGAAGTGCTCTCTTGAACACGAACTGACCCTGTGTCATGCCACAGTTTCCATGGCACACACTGTGCCATGGCACACCACCCGCCGGTCGCGAGCCGTCAAGACTTGTCTACCCTTTCGGGTTGAGCAACCGCCAAGTCATCGCCCGGACTTCATCGAAGAGTTCGAGAGCTG
>DAOWGJ010000004.1 GCA_030637505.1 Holophagae bacterium | reverse complement strand
TTCCTTCCATCAGTTTGCGAGGCATCCGCGCCGGTGGCAAGACGCGACGACGCAGTCGTAGTTTGACTACTTCGAGGAGGAGTAACGCAGCCACCGGTGTGGAGGACCGCCAAGAGGTGGTAGAGACTTTAGACGCAGTACACTTGATACCCGAATCCGGAAAGACCAAAGGCGAGCCGGGACTGAGTTCGCTGATCACTCCTGGCCCAGGCTGACGATCGCCGGGCCGGAAGCCGTCCATTGGGCGTCGGGGGTATCGGCTAGGCGCTCAAGGTCGAAATTCACCGCGACCAGGTCAACGGTTAGAGCCGCCATTTCCCGGTCACTTGGTGTTCGCCAACTGTCACTCCCTGAGGCTATGCCCGCACAAACCCGTGCCCTGCCCAGGACACCGCTGGCCGAAGTCACGACCCGAGCGGCAACTTTTGGGCGCAGACCTTCCAATTCTTTCTCGGTGGTGGGCGCAAACAACCCTGCCCAGCCTTCCCGAATATCCCCTTCGAGGGCGTCAAGATCCCCATTCCTGACGATGACCATCACCATGACTTCCCGCCCAGGAATCAACGGCAACAGGACCTCGGCGGTGGCGCCGTCAATGAGCCGCGCGGTCCGGATCGAGAGGATCTCAGCAATGGTCTCGGGGACGGGAAAACCGGTGGCCAGGGGCAGAGCCACGGCTACTGCGGACTGAGCCCCCGCCACCGCCATTCGATGTCTGGCGACACCACCGACGTCTCCCCGAAGAGCAATACGCGACGCGGATCCACCGACCCCAAATTTCTCCAACGCCTCCAGCGCCAGTTCCGCATCAACGGCCACCCCTCCGACCGCCAGGTTTGCCGGCGCCAACACCTCCGCCGGTGTCACCTCGGCCCCGGCATCCAAACCCAGGACACCGGCCATCAAACGCAAGGCCGTCCGGCGAGCATCGGTCCCGGTCGTCACGGGTGTCGAGTCAGCAGCGATGTCCTCCAGAGCGGCTTGGAGTGCCTCACAGAGGGCAGGGAAGTCACCAATCTGTGCGGCCAATTCCAATCGAGGGGGATCGCTCTCGACGGCGATATAGGCCGGTCGATTCTCCGACCGTCGCAAGGCCGTTGCCAGCCGGGTCAAGACCAACGCCTCGGCGTCTCCTGTCAGATTCGACAGGAGAACCGGCCGGAGCACCAGGCTCGACATATGAGCCGAAGGACGGGCGAGAACGGCGGCGGAGAGATCGTTGCCCATGTTGGCCCGCTGTGGCCCCGGCGCGAATCTCGGTCGAAAGTTCCGGGGAGGCAGCACGAATACAGCGTGACCGGGATGTCGAGGCAGCCACTGGCCGGCGGCCTGCTGGACCCGGGCAAGGGTGACACCGTCAGGTCCGAAGAGGTACTGCCGAATGCCTTCACTGCCTCCACGCATCCACAGGTCCAGCAACTCCAGTCCGGCCCTTTCGATCGCCTCCAATCGTGCCGATCGTGCGATCCGAAGCCTCTCGGTCTCCCTCTCGATCGCTTCGGTTTCCAGCGACGGGGCTCCAGATACCTGCGCCAGGGCCAGGCGGAGCCTCCGCAGTTCGTGACCGCCCAAGTCGCCATCGACCGACATTTCAAGCGTGCCGACATCACCTTCGATCCGACTTCTCAGTCCAGGACCGACCTCGGCCAAATAGCGGGGCAGCAGATTCCATAAGACCTCAACGGCTGTTCGGTCAACATCGTCCACCGGTGGAAGCTGCACTTCAAGGCGTAAGATCGACGGTCCCCCGGGTTGTCCCAGGCGCCGCTCCTGGCCCCCCTCCTCCAGAGTCTGCCCGGAACGTGGCGGTACCGGCCCGGATGTCTTCCCCTCCAGGACCCTCGCTGCCCGATCAATGGCCTCCCGGCGCCCCGAGCCCCCGACGATGATCAGGACCGAAGGGGCTTGTTCAAGATCTCCGAGGGCAGTTTCGAGTTCCGCGGTAAATGTCAGATCACTCCCGAGGACACAACGTCCCTCCCACGCCGACCTCTCGGTCAGGGCAGGCCAGCAGCCGGCCGACATTTCGGCCAGTGTCTGGGTCACCAACACGACCTGGGTCCCCCCTTCGAGAGACCGAACGGTGAGGGCCTGGGCGGTCACCGTGCAGGGAACAGTACACACCGAGAGGACGATGATGGTGCCTATTCGCCATAGGATAGCGGCACAAATCCCACCAGGTTGCACACACCTCGTCCAGAGCGGCGGAAAACGGTTAAATCCAGTGTCTTCAATCATGTCGGAGAAATGGTAGCATGAGATGTGC
>DAOWGJ010000195.1 GCA_030637505.1 Holophagae bacterium | reverse complement strand
TTCAGTGGAATTTTTGACCCGGCGTTGTCGCCGGATGGCCGGCAGAAGTCAGCTATGCCTTTTGCTAAAAGCCACAAGAAGAGAAGCCACAAAAAGGCACGAAAAATCACAAAAAATGAAAAAGAAGCGCCTAGCCTCAGACGGTGTCTTTCGATATGAGCGAAGGACTCGACGGTGGGACACACACCTACTGTGTGGGAGGCCGGTGTGATTGACCGCGACAACCACGAGAAAGCGCTCGTGACATTGATGCTCGAAGGGGACGAGCGGGCGTTTGACATCTTCGTCGACGAGTATTACCCAAGGTTGTATCGCTTCGCCTTCAAGCGCATGGGAAACGATGCCGAGGCGTCGCTTGAGGTGGTCCAGGGGACGTTTGAAAAGGTCCTGCCGAAGCTGGCAGTCTTTCGGGGCGAGGCCGCGCTGTTTACGTGGATGTGTTCATTCTGTCGTTTCGAGATTGCGGCGTACTGGAGAAAAAGGGCGAAGATCCAGCCGGAGGTCGAGTTGTGCGAAGACCACCCGGCCGTTCAGGCGGCTCTGGAGTCGCTCGCCGCGGCCGGGGACGGTCCGTCCGAAATGTACGAAAGAAAGGAACTGGCGGGTTTGGTCAGAACGGCTCTGGATCATCTGCCGCCGAGATACGGCAACGCGCTCGAGTGGAAATATCTCAAGGGCAAAACGGTACGCCAGATTGCAGTGCGGTTGGGCTTGAGCCCCAAGGCTGCCGAGTCGCTGTTAGGCCGGGCCCGGTCGGCGTTCAGGGACGGGTTTTCCGAACTGGTTGGGGGGTGGACCTCATGAATCAAGAAAAGAAATATCGAAATCAAGGGCCGCCATTGCAGGCTGAGGGTCGGACTGAGATCGTGGTCGAGAAACTGATTGGCTTGGCGGATGCCGGGCCCGAACTCCCTCTGGGAGGCGCTGATCGATTGAAGGATGCTATCCGGCCCTTGTGGCAGGCGGAAGTACGGATGAGGGCACAACGCAGGCGCAAAGGCATCATCATGAGTGGCCTCGCTGCAGCGGCCGGGGTCATCCTTGCCGTGGCGGTCATGTCGCACCTCAGGCACGGGGCCCCGCCGGTGGTCATGCCGGTGGCCTCGTTGGAGAGCATCATCGGCGAACTGGAGATCAGCCCCGGCGGAGGTGCTTCCTTCTCAGTCGGAGAGGCTCACCGTGGCATGGACCTCCTGCCGGGCGCCTGGCTGCACGTGGGATCCGGAGTTCGGGCAGCTTTGAGATTGGCCGGTGGTCAGTCCCTTCGATTGGACTCCTCAACCAGGGTGCAGCTGGTGTCGGCCGGCGTAGTGAGGTTGGAAAGCGGCGCCGTGTACATCGACTCCCAAGATCAGGAGGGCGCCGGGATTGAGGTGTTGACCGCCTTCGGAACTGCGCGGGATATCGGCACACAATTTGAGGTTCGGCACGATGGCGAAACCGTGCTGATCAGAGTTCGCGAAGGCGTTGTGGAACTGGAAAACGATCAGGGAAATTTCGAGATCAACAGCGGCACAGAGGTCTCGGTTGCAGCCGACGGTTCAATGACCAGCCGCAGCCTCAGTGCATTTGACCCGGTCTGGCAGTGGGTGCAGGAGATAGCGACGGTCGTGGAGATCGAAGGCCGGAGCGTCTCAGCAACGCTGGCGTGGGTCTCGCGTGAGACCGGGCTCGAGGTTGAGTTCTCGGATCCCGAACTCGAGGCTTTCGCTGATGCCACCATCCTGCATGGTTCGGCCGAAGGCCTGACTCCCGCCGAAGTGCCGGAGCTGGTGTTGCCGGGTTGCGGGCTCGAGGTCAGCCGGCGACCGGGGGTTCTGGTGATCCAACGGATGGGTGAAGAATTCGGAAAGGAGGGTTGATGAGCTGAAATGACTGATTGAGATCAACCCCCCGGTGTGATCTCGCCGTAGGAGCACGCTTCTCCCCTTGTGGCCGGAAAGTAATGAGTTCATTGACTGCTCATAGTGAGCCGATGCAGGGAAGGTGTCTTTCATTTTTTGTAAAAACGGATCGAATCCCCAAGAAAAAGGAGAAAACCATGCGAATTCGAACATTTTTGATACTGCTGATCACGGTTGTCATGGCGACGTCGGCCGCCATGGCTCTCAACGGGGACGATGAACTGTGGATTCCGGCGGCAGCCCGGGGCGCCGGTCTGGAGGGGTCCTTCTGGATGACCGATTTGACGATCATGAACGGCGGTGAAGAGGACGTCACCGTCGAGGTTGCCTGGTTGGCCAGGAACCGAAACAACATTGATGCCGAGGGGGAGATGATCGACATCGCTGCCGGCGAGACGGTCGTGTTTGAGGATGTGATCATGAGTCTTTTCGGCGAGGAGACGGCCACTGGAGCAATTCACATCGAGGTTGTCGAAGAGAAAGACGACGAAGAGGGTGACGAAGAGGATGAAGACTTCCTCGTTGCGACCGCGCGTATCTACAATCTCGATGGCGGCGAGACCTTCGGCCAGGGCTTTGAGGGCATGATCTCCGACGCAGCGATTTCCGACGAAGAACAGGAGCCGACCCACGTCATCGGTGTCACGGACAACGACGCCTTCCGCTCCAACTGGTACGGCCTCAATCTGACCGAAGATGAGGAAGACGGCTGGGAAGAGGGCGAAGTGCTGGTCGAAGTGTTGGATCTCGACGGTGAGGTTCTGGCCTCGGATACCTTCACCATGCAGCCTTTAGCGCCGGTGCTCTTTCCGGTGTCCGATCTGGGTGCCGGCGACTTTGACAACGGGGTCCTTCGATTCACCATGCTCGAAGGTGAGGGGATCTTCGGTGCATCCAAGGTCGACGGCGAGAGCAACGATCCGACGACCCTGGAAAGCCACTGGGAGTGTGAGAGCGAAGATGACCTTGAGTTCACCGCCGACTTCATGATCGAAAACTGCACCTTTGCCACCACCGGCAGGAATCCCTTCTTTATTTTGGAGTCCGGCTTTGAGTTGGTCCTGGAGGGAGAAGACGATGGTGAAGAGATCAGCGTGACCATTACCGTTCTCGACGAAACGTTCATGGTCGACGGTGTCGAATGCCGAGTCGTTGAGGAATACGAGACCGAGGACGGAGAGCTGGTTGAAATATCCCGAAACTACTTCGCTCAGTGCGTCGAAACGGGAAGCGTTTTCTACTTCGGCGAGGACGTCGATATCTACGAGGACGGGGAGATCGTCAGCCATGACGGCGCCTGGCTTGCCGGAGTGGACGGTGCAGAGCCCGGCATCATCATGCCGGGCACCGTGCTTGTGGGTTCCCGATACTTCCAGGAGGTCGCCGAAGGCATCGCCCTGGACCGGGCCGAACACGAGGCCCTGGGTGTGACGGTCGAGACTGAAGCCGGCACATTTGAGGACTGCCTCTACGTCGTGGAGACCTCGCCGCTCGAGCCCGGCGAGGAAAGCGAGAAGTGGTATGCGCCGGGTATCGGCCTGATCAATGACGACGGGGCTGAATTGGTTGAGTACACGGATCCTTCGGCGCCGTAAGCCGCACGACCGCGGAAGATGGCCCCGGGGTCGATTGGCGGCCCCGGGGCCTTGGCTGATCATCGAGGCTTTTGCAGAACTCCAAAAACAAATTCAACGCAATGTTACACTCCGCCTTCGGCCCCTTGGGCCGCATCAAGTCATGACGAAGGACACGCAACCCGTCACGCCGCCACTGGATGGCATGCTTGATCTCGACGAGCCTGAGTTCGAGGCTCCGAGTGCCGATGCGTTTCCGGCCCCCGAGTGGAGTGGCGATGAACTGCTCCAGATCGATGTCAAGGGCAATATCTGGGTGCGGGGTGGTCGTTTCTTCGACGGTCGGGTCGTCGGTAAGGTCGGGGGCGAGGACGGCGAAGCGGTCATCGCAATGCTGGCCGATCGCTTTCAGGCTCTCGAGGATCGGTGGGTTCTGCTGGAGAAAGATGTCTCCGGTTCCCACAACATGGTTCGGCACATCAAGTCCCTGCGGTCTTTCATTCACTGGGTTGAGGGTGCCAAGGCCATCGGCGATTTTGGGGCATTGCTCGAAAAGGCATCCGGTGAGCTTGAGCGAATCGAGTCTCAGCTGGAGACCGGTCGGGCCACAAAAGAAGAGTTGATCAACGAGGCGGAAGAGCTGGCGGACTCAAACTCCTGGCGATCAACTGCCGAGGCAGAGGCCGAGTTGATGGAGCGATGGAAAAGGGCCGGAGCGGGCGGTGGGGACGAGGACGAGGCTCTGTGGTTACGATTCAAGACCGCACGAAGCCGGTTTTTTGACCGGCGCTCCGAGCACGGGGCTGAGGTTCGGCAGAACCGCCGAACCGGGCAGCAGGCCAAGGAGGATTTGATCGCCCGAGCCGAGAACCTCAATTCG
>DAOWGJ010000253.1 GCA_030637505.1 Holophagae bacterium | reverse complement strand
GTGTGCTTTCTGCCCACGCCACCCGCTTCGCGGGTCCGAGCCTGTCGGCTCGGCAGCCCTACAGGCTGGCGTCGGTTCCTGCCCCCGAAGGCCGGGGTTGGAGGATGGGTCTGGGACAGGGGCCGCGCCAGCAACCCCGGATCACGACCGCTGTAACGGTCTGACCCTGTCCCTGCTCCTGATTTTATCCCCGGCCTTCGGGGCCGCTTTGCGCCCCCGCTCGGTGCATTTTCCGGAGGGGCTTGGGTACAGGAAATGGGAGGGAATCGCCCCGCCGGAAAATGACCTCGACGGCCAACGGCGTCGGCCAACACGCGATCGCAGTCGCGCTCGCCGAGCGTTGCCCGGTAAGGCATTCACCGCGGCGGCTTCGTTCGCTGAGGGGCTGCCCGGTGGAGAATGCCGTACCCGGCACGCGCCGATTTGAGGGTTCGGGCGCTCGCTGATATGTATGCCGGCGTTGGTTGTCCCCCATCGCCCTTTTGCTTCAGACGTCGGCACGCTACACTCCCTAGCTCGGAGGCGGCGATGAAGATTGTCCTGCTGTGTGGTGCTGTGTGTCTTTTGACGGTCCTTCCCGTTGGAGCAGAACACGGCGAGGAGTATCGAAGCTGGGCCGACGGGCCCGAGGGATTTCTTCTGACCGAAGTTGAACGTTCGGCCTGGTCTGCGATTGCCGATGATCAGGCGGCTGAAGACTTCATCGAGCTGTTTTGGGCCAAGAGGGATCCGGATCTCTCAACCCGGGAAAATGAATTCCGCACCCAGTTCAATTTGAGAGTTGCGCATGCCGATGCCGAGTTCGCCGAGGAGGAGCGTCGGGGTGCACTGACCGATCGTGGCAGGACATTGATCCTTCTTGGGGGACCAAAAGAATATGCCCGCAATGAAATCGGCGAATACCTGGCCAGGCTTTACCGCACCGGTCAGCCTCCTCGTCCCAGTTCATCGGACATTGACGCCCACATCCAGATGCAGGGTGTCAGTTTCAACCTCAACAAGGGCAGGGCGGACCTGTGGGGCTATAGCCGGGAACAGTTACCGGCCGGCATAGAGTGGCCGACCAAATCCGACCTGATTTCGTTTGCCTTTTTCGACCACGAAGGCGAGGGCCTGTTTCGCACCCAGTTGGGAATTCGCAAGTCGGCCGATGCCGCGGCGGTCCTGGATGCAGCGCCGGCAGCACTGGTGGTTCATCCCGATCTTGAGTCCGTACCGGTATTCGGCTTGATTCCTGATGTGCCCCCGGCAACACCAGAAGAACTGGCCTGGTTGGATTCTGGGAAGACCGTTTTGGGTGTTGTGGCGGATGTGGCACAGGGCGCCGCGGGTCCTGGTGTCAACCTCGGGTGGCTCAGCGTGCGGATGCCTGAGGATGCCCCGACTGCGATGACGATGGTCGGCCGGCTGAGCCACGGTGGTGAGATTGTGGGCAGCTTCCGGACGGCGATTTCGGGCCTGGCAGGGTCTCTTGGTGTCGTGTACGAGGCGGCCATCCCTGCGCCGGATGGTGAGTCAGTTCTTGACGTAGCCTTGGCAGACGCCGGTGGGGTTCTCCATGTCGAGCGGTTTGACCTTAACTTTGAGGGCGACGCCGAGACCTTTATCACGCCGGCATTCGCCGGTGCTTCGGTTGAGCAGCGCCCCGATGCTTCCGTTGGTGAACCGTTCATCTTCGGTGGATACCATCTGGCAGTTCGGCCGGACGGGCGCTACCTCAAGGGTGAGAATCTCTCGATCTTTTGCCTGCTGGTCTTGCCGGAGGCCGAGGAGGCGGTTCGCACCGGGACCGTTCGCATGCGATGGTACATCGACGGCAAGTCGACGCCTGCTCAGCCGTCTCAACCCGCTCATTTCTCTCCTGCGGGTTCTTCGACCTGGGTGTGGGGTACACAGTTGCCCCTCGAGGCGCTGTCCACAGACCGCCGTTACGAACTGAAGGTCACCATCAAGGACAGCGACAGCGGGGCTTCGTCGACCACGAAGATCCCCGTCGTGTTCACCGAGGACTGACCGCAATCAGCCACCGTCTTCCCCTTCCGGACCTCAGCGACCTCTCCGACGCCATGCGTCGGGGTCGGACCAATCTGGCGATCGGCGGCATCGTTCCTGGTGCACGAGCCCTTGTGGCGGCGGCGATCGGTGGGGAAGGCTCAGTCGGAAACCGGACCCTTGTCATCGTGCCTCATGGCGCCGAGGCAGAGGAATTTGCGGCGGTTCTCTCGTTGCTCCGACCAGATCTTCGAACAGGGATTGTCCCCGAAGACCTCGTTTCAATCTACCAGGGTGTCGAGCCGCCACTGGCCGCGAGGTTGGAGGTGGTCCGTCTGTTGGACCGAATCGCCAGAGATGAGATCGACCTCATCGTCGTGCCGGCCCGAGCCCTGTTGGCGCCGACGGCGAGGCCGTCGTCAATCCAGGCTGCGACGCTGAGGCTTCGCAAGGGTCAGGAGATCGATACCGACGATCTGGCCCACGGGTTGGCGGTTGCAGGCTACCGGCGGGTGGATCTGGTCGAGGAGTCCGGGGACTGTGCCATTCGGGGTTCGATCGTCGACGTTCATACCGGGGGAGAGACGGCCTTTCGCCTGGAACTGGACGATGTCCACATCGATCGAATCCGGCGTTTCGACCCGACGGACCAACGAGGCGTCGAGGGCGAGGTCGAGATGCTGGAGATCCTGCCCCTCGAGGCCTTTCCTTTCTCGGATGACCGGACTCACCGCCTGGCGGCCCTGCTGGAATCCGAGTTCCCGGCACTGGCGTCTCAGATTCGGTCCGGAGTCGAGCGGCGCCTCTGGTGGGGCGCCTGCCACTTGCTCGAGCCGGACCCCTTGAGCTGGTTGGATCTTGGCACTTCGGTCATCGTGTGCGACCGAGACGAGGTCCTCGGTGAGCTGGCTCGATGGGTCAAGGTGCAGGGACGCGAGTGGAGGACCCTGGACGAACGTGGTGCCCACCTGCCCGACCCGTCACGCCTTCTTTTCGATCCCGAGGTGGTGAAGGCGCAGATCGAGGCGCCCGATCTCCGGATCGAGCAGTTGGAGATTGTGGACGGCACGACACGATGGTGGCGGCTGCAGACACATCCGATGGAGAGTTTCGTACGCCGCATACCCGATTTGGTGCCGAATATCCGTAGGCGGCGTGCTGAGGACTTCGTGCAGATTCTTGCTGTCGCGACCGAAGGGGAAGAACGGCGCTTCACGCACCTGCTGGAGGGTGGGGAGGTCGTCCCGGTGACGGGAATTCCGGGGCCGAACGAAGTCTTCATCTGCCGTTGCGGAATCCGCGAGGGGTTCGTTTGGGATGGCGGCCTCGCGATCTACGGACGCCGGGCCCTGACCGCCGTACCGCGCCCGCGGCCCCGTCACAAGGGCCTCGCCGCATTTACATCGGACCTTCGCGATCTCAAGCCGGGGGATCTGATCGTGCATATGGACCACGGGATCGGGCGATTCACCGGGTTCCGCCGGATCGAGGTCGAGGGGCGTCATACAGAGATGTTGGCGCTGGAGTACCAGGCCGGCGCCAGCTTGATGGTTCCGGTAGAGCGCGCCGATCTGATACAGAAGTACGCCTCCGGCGAGGTCGAGACCGCGCCGAAACTGGACCGATTGGGGGGAGTGGCCGGGCAGCGGCGGAAGGCGCGAGTCAAGAAAGCGGTTCGCGAAATGGCGGCGGAACTCCTGCGTTTGGCTGCCGTGCGCAGGGCGGCCACAGGCTTTGCCTTCTCGCCGGATTCGCCGTGGCAGAAGGAGTTCGAGCAGGCCTTCGCCTGGGATCTTACCCTCGACCAGGCGCAGGCCGTCGCGGACATCAAAAGCGATTTGGAGAGTTCCCGGCCGATGGACCGGCTGCTGTGCGGGGACGTTGGATTCGGCAAGACCGAAGTCGCCATTCGAGCCGCCTTCAAGGCCGTCCTGGACGGCAAACAGGTTGCGATTCTGGCGCCGACCACCATTCTGGTCGAACAGCACATGGAGACCTTCAGGGAACGCATGAGCGGGTTCCCGGTTGAGGTCGAGATGCTCAGCCGGTTCGTTTCGCCGTCCCGCTCCAAGGAGATTCTTCAGGAACTCAAGGAGGGCCGGGTCGACATCGTCATCGGGACCCACCGGTTGCTGGCTGGTGGTGTCCAATTCCGGGACCTCGGGTTGGTCATCCTCGATGAGGAGCAGCGCTTCGGTGTGGCACAAAAAGAACGCCTGAAAAAGATGCGGACCGAGGTGGACGTCTTGGCGATGTCGGCGACGCCGATTCCCCGCACCCTGAATATGGCATTCTCCGGCTTGAGAGATATCTCATTGATTGAGACCCCTCCCCGAGACCGCCAGGCGGTCGAGACCGCGGTTCTGGAGTTTTCCGAGGATATCGTCAGGGAAGCGATCCTGCACGAATTGGAGCGGGGCGGACAGGTCTTTTTCGTGCACAACCGCGTGCGTTCAATCGGCGCCATGGCCGATTGGCTGCGAACAGTGGTGCCGGAAGCTCGGGTCGTCGTTGCGCACGGCCAAATGGGTGAGCGGGACCTGGAGAAGGCCATGCACGCCTTCTACGGACGCGAGGCCGATGTGCTCCTTGCGACGGCCATCATCGAGAACGGTCTGGATATCCCCAACGCCAACACCCTCCTTGTCAATCGTGCCGATCGTTTCGGCCTGGCCCAGCTCTACCAGCTGCGCGGCAGGGTGGGGCGGTCCGACCGCATGGCTTACGCCTCGTTCCTCGTGCCTCCGGGGCAGGCCCTGTCCGATCCCGCCAGAGCCCGGTTGGCGGCGGTCCAGGAGTTCTGCGAGTTGGGAGCGGGCTTTCGGATCGCAGCCCGAGACCTGGAAATCCGTGGCGCCGGCAACATGCTGGGCGCAGAGCAGCACGGTTTCATGGAGGCCGTCGGCTTCGAGACCTACTGTCGCCTGCTGGAGGAGTCCATCGCAGAGCTTGAGGGCCGGGAAAGCCCCGTGCAGCGCGAGGTCGAGCTCAAGCTGGGTTTGGATGTGCAGCTGCCGGGAGACTTCATTCCCGAACCGGCCCTTCGCTTGAGCTTCTACAAGAGGCTGGCCGCGTGCGACGACGACGAGGCTCTGATAGACCTGTTGGACGAGATCGTCGATCGTTATGGCGCGGCGCCTCCACAGTTGGACAATCTCAGCGTAGGGCAACAGCTCCGGATCGCGGCCCGGGCCGCGAGGATCATCTCCATCATGCGCCGGTCCGGCGTCTGGCGTCTGCGGTTGGATGGTGAGGCTGCGCCCCCCGCGGCCCTGGCCAAGGTCCTGGGAACCGTGCCCGGCGCCCGCATCACCCCGACTGGCGAGATCACCCTGCCCGACGGCGGTGGGCAACTCGGTGCACGGGAGTTGCGGGATCTGTTGGTGGCGTTGGTGCAGGAGGGTTGACGGACGACCGCAGGATGGTGGGCCAAGGCCCACCCTACAGCGAACCGATACTCCGTAGGGTGGGCCTTGGCCCACCATTTTGGGTGCAAGAAATTCAACGCAGAGGCGCAGAGGCGCGGATGAAGACAAATCTCTCGTAGAGAACGCAAAGAGCGAAAAGAATTAGCCACAAAAAGGCACAAAGAGGGAGCACACCGAGAATTCCGATCTGAATTCGGTGAAATACCCCGAAGGAGTGACAAAAACTGCGGCTCGATCGGTCATAGTAGGTGATGGAAGCTGTACCTGGGTCCGTGGTTTTACAAGAGGGTCAACTCGATTTGTGGAAGAGTCTCAAGACTGCTGATGTCGATACGCTGAGTTCGCTCGCCGCTGATCTTGCGAACGGTTCACTGGATTCGCTCGACCGGATTTGGGATTTATGTGCCGATGAGCTTTTCGGCCTCGCGTTGTATCGCACCGGCAACGCTGGTGACGCTGAGGATGCGGTCCAGGACGTTTTCGTTCGATTGGCCCGAATGCCCCGAGCTCTTGCCGGGGCGGATAATCCCCGCGGGTACCTGCTTCGCATGGCGCATAACGCAGCTGTTGACGTGGTCAAACGGAGACGGCCCGCCGAACCACTCGAAACCGCATCGGCGTTCGCAGGTGCGGCCTCTTTGGCTGAGGAGACTATCGATGCGAAGCGAGCGGCCACCCTCCTCGGACATTTGCCGGCGGCACAACGCGAAACTGTGTTCTTGCGCCACTTCGAGGAACTGAGCTTTCGAGAGATTGGCGCCGTGATGGCGGTCCCGACGTTCACCGCGGCGAGCCGTTACCGATTGGCAATACGCCGTCTCAGAAAAATGGTAGGGGTAAGCCGATGAAAAGACTCGAGCCGGAGGAACTGCTTTCCAAGTTGTGCAAGCCAAAGGCGCCCAATGGCCTCAAACAACGTGCGTTGTCAGTCGCTCTCCAGGCGAATGCTCGACCAGTCCGTCGGAGTCTCGAAGATGTTCTGTGGGGCAGCGCTTTTCTGCGTTTTGCCTGGACCGGGGCGGTTGCCATCCTACTCACGATCAATCTGACCCTGGGGACGCAGGCATTGCCGGAAATCACCGACGGAGGCGGTGAGCCGGAATCCAGCTGGCTGATCTCCCTAGGTCTCGAGTCGGTTCTCGTCAAGCATGGGTCAAAAGGTCCGACCTTGACTGAGGTTCACGGATTGATCGATGACCTGCTGTGCGATGGAATGCCCGACTGCATCGGCTCGATAGCAATAGGAGAAGCATCATGAGTGTCGGAGAATTTTCTTGGTTTCGACGAATCGCCCTGGTCGGAGCAGTGTGTGTGCTGCTGGTCCTTGTCATTCTGACCGTGGCGCGTCTGCGGGGTCGGCAGGCGCTCTTGGCACATGTGGAGGCTGAGGCTGATCCTGAGGCGGTGGAACTTTTGATGTCATTCGAAAAACCCGCCATTCCGGACGAGGAGAACGCTGCCGAATGGGTGCTCGCCGGCGCCGGTGCAGTGGTTTGGTCGGATGTCGAGAGGGGAGCCGTGGGAGTCGCTTCAGGTTTACCTTATTCAGAGTGGGATCAAACAACCAAGGCAACCGTCCGTGGGGCCCTCGAGCGTCACCGAGGCGCCCTCAAGATCCTGGGCACTGCGGTGTCGCTCAAAGACTCAAGCTACGACATTCGGTACAGCGACGGGACTGACGCCGAGCTACCCGATTTGCTCACGCTTATGCGAGCAGGCCGATTGCTGTTGTGCGACGCGAGAATTGCTTTTGCCGACGAAGATCCGAAGGCAGGGTTGTCGGCCCTGGCAACCCTGAATCGGATGGCGAGGTCTCTCTACGAAGAGAGCACCTTGATCACCTATCTGATTGCGGTCGCGATAGAGCGCATGATGCTGATTCCGGTGGCCGAGGCCGTGTCCTCCGACGCCTCGTGGGCGGGAGAATCGGCCTTTTTGGACTCCTTGGAGGCGGTGGTGCTGCACACGGACCAAATCGGTGATCTCCGCCGGGTCCTGGCCGCATGGGAGGCGACCTTGTGGGCGGCGGTCACCAAAGGGGTGACACGCTGGGAGTTCGGTCCGGAGCACAGTCTCGACCTGCCTGATGACCTGGGGCGGGAAGATATCCAGCAGGCTCGCCGACGTGTCGAACAGTGGTTGCCCATTCCCTATGGGAGAACCCCGGAGCGATTGACACAATTGGATGCGGAAGCCAAGGCGCAGGAGCCCGACAACGGTGTCGAGTCGGACCTCGTTGGTTTCAACAAAGCGATTGGCCGTGCCCAGTCGGTGGCCGCTCAGAGGCAGCTGATCCGGGCGGCTCTAACGATGCGGCGAACCATGCTGGCCACCGGAACCTACCCGATTGACCGGCCCAATGATCCTGATCTGACGATTCCGGACCCGTTCACCGACAATAAGCTTTCCTATGAACCCGGCCCAGACGGCACCCTGACTCTGGCGATTGTCGATGTCGCCGAGCTTCTGGTGCCCATCACTGTCGCGGGAATGGCCCAGTACATTCGACCGGTTACTTTGCCGGCGCCGTGAGCAAAGCCATCGCTGGCGTCGATACCCGAGAGCGCCTAAAACCCCTAACGGGGCGTGCCTGGCGCGGCCCCTGTCTCTGTCCCTGAGAATCCCCGCCCCGGCCTTCGGGAGCGCCTCAAAACCATCGGGAGGGTACCCTGGGACAACATCAAGAATGGCACGCACCGTTGGATAGGGAATTCGCGTGGGTTGGTAAGTATCCTTGAATTCTAATACGGCTGATCCAAGGCCTCACAGATGAATCTGACCAGGGATCCTCCCGCATGGCAGAGCTGTGCGAACTCCTCGATGAAATCTTTTGAGATCACTTGTTTTTGGGTCAGTTTCGAGATGCCGGTGAAGTCCTTGAACTTGAGCACCTCAACCAGCTCGTGGTCGGGGTCGAACCCCTTTGGGGGCCGCTTGAGACGATCTCCCTCGACGGTGTAGGCCTGCGCAAAGGCAGTGTCTTCGACCGCCTTATTCCACGCTGTGGGCTGTTCGGCCACTCGTTCACGGATCTTCTTGAGGGTCGGACCGTCCGGATGCCAGAGCCCGACTCCCGCAAAACAACCGTGAGGCTCGAGGTGGAGATAGAAGCCCGGCGTGAATGCGTTTTTGCCGGCTGCGTGCCTGAAGTGCAGGCCTGCGTGGGTTTTGTATGGGCTCTTGTCTTTTGAGAAACGCACATCACGGTAAATACGGAAGAGGGATCCGCCGACCGGCCGTGGATCAGACCGGAAATGTGGGCTGACCTTCGCGAGGTACGGCCCGAAATCGGAGATGAATGCCTGTGCCGGTTCCTTGATGTCGCGCACGTAGCGGTTCTTGTTGGCCTGGAACCACTCTCGGTTGTTGTTGGCCTTCAAGTCTTCGAGAAAACGAAACAGATCCTGCCCGAAATGGTGATCAGACATCAATCCTCCTTTGCCGACAATTAGTCGGTGAGCACCTCGAGG
>DAOWGJ010000241.1 GCA_030637505.1 Holophagae bacterium | reverse complement strand
CGAGCACGTTAATCGGTGTAGCCCAGAGCTTCGCGCCGGGAGCGGTGACATCTTCGAGAGGGAGTTCGACCCCTGGGGAAGCTGTGTGCCGCTACCCGCACACAGCTTCCCCAGGGGTTCAAGGAGGCGGTCTGAGGGCGTTGGGCGCTTGATCGTCGGTGGAGACGGCCCCGTGAAGGTCCGTCATCGTGGTCATTTGCTCCGAATCGGTCCTCGCCAGTGGTAGGATGGCTTGGATAAGGAAAACGAAAAAAAAGGAAATATCGATCCCTAACCAGCCCCTCAGACAGAAAATGAGAAGCGAGGATTCTCGGGCTGATCCGTCCGGGGCACGCCTGGCGGACCTATGGCAGCCCGCGACCCTGATCGGGCTGGCTGTGCTGCTGCGCATACCTGGCCTGGGCGAGAGCTTGTGGTCCGACGAGGTCAACTACAGCACGAGTTCGGGGGTGTCCTCGCCGGCTGATTTGTGGTCGTATATCGTTCATAAACCGGAGGCGCCGCTGTACCGGATCCTCTTGTTCCTCTGGAACGCTGTCGCCGGCGACCATGAGATTGTCGTCCGTTTGCCGTCTCTTGTGTCCGGCATCCTCTGCGTTGGCTTGACCTGGCACCTCGCCCGAATCTGCTGCGGTCGGCCGACTGCCCTGTTGGCCGCGCTCCTCCTCAGCCTGTCGCCGGTCCATGTCTGGTATTCGCAGGAAGCGACCCCCTATTCTATGACCCTGCTTTTTCTATTGGCTGCAACGGTCATCTGGTTGCGGCTGATTCGCGAGGGAACGGGTCACGGATGGTTCACGGCTTATTGCGGACTGATCTTGGCTGCGGTCTTCACCCACTATTATGCGGCGGCATTTCTTCTTCCGTTGTCACTCCTGGCCCTGAGGGCACAAAGGCCGGTTCGACGGTGGATTCTGGCCGCCAACTTCGGGGCCGGCGCCTGCGTTGTGCTCGTGCTCGGGGCCAAGCTCGTCAGCGGTCACTTGTTGGCCGGATTGGGCTACCTGCGTCCGTTCACGCTGTTCGAGTTGTGGATGCTGTTGCTGCACTGGTTCCCGACCGGAAATACCATCTGGAGAGTGGGCCCATATGGTGCGACCGCCGCCCTCATTGTCGGTCGTCCGCAGATAATCCTGTGTCAGCTCGCCATCCTCGCGCTACTCCTGCATGGTCTCGGGGTGATCTTCCGAAACCAGGCCGATTCGCTCTTCCGATGGGCCTTGCCGCTGGCTCTCACTACCTTGCCGGTGGCACTCCTCGTGACAACCGTCATCGGATTTGACCACCTGTACATCGAGCGCTACCTGCTGTTCCTCTTACCGTTCTACGTCATCGCGGTGGCTCGTGGTGCGACTGCGTTCACCTCTTCCCGGACGAAGACATCGACAGTGCTGTTCGTTGTCGGCCTCAGCATCGCAGCATGGACCATGCTGCAGGTCCGGGATGACGTCTGGACCGTCTACAAGCAGAATCCGAACTGGAGGGCAGCGGCACGGCTCCTGAAGGTCGAGACGGTCGAACGAGGCGATGGCGTTGCGTTCTGCTACAAAAGTACCCACCCGGTGGCACACTACCTCCGTCGAGACAGCGCCCGAGGCCCGAAGGCCCGGCGATACCGGAAAAAGGCCGTTGAACAGATGGTGGCGAACGGTAACGTCAAGACCTTGTACCTGATCCGTAACAGGTACTGGGACAGTGGGTTCAACCACGCTCTCGAGTTCTGGTCCGCAGACCGGCGCCTTCGAGCGGAAGGCGCCGTCAGTGTCAAGGGCGTCGACATCCACATTTTCACCCTGACGTCGGCGAAGGCCTCCAGCGATGGGTGACACCCTTTTTTGATTTCGACAGTGTCCCCTGTAGATCCCACCGGGCACGCTGCGGTCCACGGTCGCCGCGCACGGAAACGGTCCCGGACGCGGTCCTGGACTCCGGACCCCAACCCCGGCCTTCGGGAGCGCATTGAGGTTACTGCAGATTCCCGGGCCGCCGAGCGCCCCCGCTCGGTGCATTTCCCGATTGAGGTGGTGGTGAACACTGGGGGGCTGTCGCGTTGATGATTCAAAACTGACAACGGCGGCTTTTGATCCGACCGGGGACCAAAAAGGACCCCGAGCCGGGTTTGGCGCCAGATTCTAGTCGATGTTTACAGGCAGTGGTCGGACCCTGATTCCATGGTCCGTAACGGTGACAAGTGCACCTTTATTGAGAGAAGACGCGGTTTCACGGAGAACGGTTTCCAGAGCTGAGTTGACTCTGGCCGGCGTCATGTCGCTGAGACGTAGCGTGACAATGCTCGGTACAGTATGCCCACTCAACGCGACGATTCTCCCGAAATCAAGATCGTGCGTGACGATTGTTCGTTCCTCGCCCAATGCTTTTGTGACGATCTGATCATCTGGGAGTCGTTCCAATCCCTGTTCGCTCAAGTGGACGACATCGTGGCCTTGTAACCTTAGAAACTCCCCGGTTGATTGGGCTATTCCCATGTCGAGAAGGAAGCGAATCACGCAGTTTCCGCTTCCGGGAAAAAGACGTCGTCAGAAGTCCAAGCCGCATATTGAAGCGACTGCGCAATATCCTGTTCCTCGAGATTCGGGTACTCCGCAAGAATCTCGGCCGTTCCCAGGCCGTTCGCGATGAGATTTACTATCAGTGACACCGAAATCCGCATGCCGCGAACGCAAGCCTTGCCCCCCAATATATTGGGATCAAAAGTAATCCGATCAAACCCGAGCATTGGAACCTCCACGTTTATTATACGCCCACTCAAGGTCTGGAAAGGAAAGCAGCCGGGCATAGGGAAGTTGCATCCGCGCAGTTCAGACACTCCCGACACTCTGGTTGGTTTATCCAGACGCTGCCGGCTGCCCGGGACTCTGTTATCCGTCCCCGGCCTCAAAATGGGACCTGTTTCATGATCTCGGATTGATCAAACGCCAGGTCATCGCCCGGACCCGGTCGAAGAGTTCGAGGGCGGTGTTGGCTCGGCCTTTGTCGATCGCGCCTGCCTGGGCGAGAAGTCTCAGATGGCAGTCGATCTCTTTGGCTGATGCATAGGCAATGCGCCAGTGGTGAATCCGGTCCCGGCGGGTCCTGCCATGGCCTTCTGAGAGATTGGCGGGAACCGAAGAAGCTGATCGGATCACTTGGTCGGCGATGATTTTCAACGGCGCCGGCACCCGAGTGACGAGTGCGATCGAGAGCCCGGCAGCTTCAAGAGCTACCGAGTGGACGTCGAGAGTGTTGCTGGGGAGCGCGTGAGACATGGTTTTCTCCGTGTTGTTCATGCGCCCCCCAAAGCTGGTGGAGGCAACCGATGTCAAGGGTCGCGAAGCGATCGGCCGAAGGCCGACCTGCCCTTTACTTCGGGTGTCCCACCAGCTATTCACGCTTATCCAAATGAACAACACGGGGAAGATCATGTACGTGTCACCATCGGCTCCGGTGGTCGTCGCTGTCGCGGCCCCGGAAACGGACGCGGTTCACTGACGTGGACGCTGCCGCGGTTCACGGTCCCGGATGCGGTCCCGGACGCGGCCCCGGCTCCGGCCAACGGACGCTGTCCCGGACGCTGGACTCCGACCCCGGCCTTCGGGGGCGCATTGAGGTCACTGCCAATTCCCGGGACGCTGACCGCCCCCGCTCGGTTCATTTCCTCAAGAGGCAGCATTGTTCGGAATGGGAGGAGAACCGCCTCTTGAGGAAAAGACCTCGGCGGCCTACTGCCGTAGGCCGAGGCTCGATTGCTGAGGGTGTCGCCGCGGGTTGCCAGGTAACGGCTTTCTTCGTGGGCGGCGGCGCGAACGGGAGGTCTGCCTGATGAAGAAAGCCGAACCAGGCACGCCCCGTCGGAGAGAGGGCGCCCTTTGTATTTAACGTCGGCGTTGGCGGTGCGGTCGCCGACGCCGACGCGGTCGCGGTTCACGGCCCCGGTCATCGGACGCGGCCGACGGTCCCGGTTAGCTGCCACCAGTCCCTGATGCCGCCCCCTTCACCGCCGCCTCATCCTGTACCATAAGCACCAGCATGGAATGGTCCGTCGAAAACCCCAACTGCCCCTCCGTCTTCGGCGACGGAAAAGGATGTCGTTCTACCGGTCTCGAGCGGTCGATGCTGGAGCGTTGATTTGACGAAAAAGCAGCCCATCACATCGTCCCTCCACCGATCGCTCAAGTTGGGCGTCCTGGTCGGCCGCGTGGGGACTTCGGTGGTCGGCCACAGGCTGTTGGAGATCGGTCACTCCGAGGACGACAGGCGAAAACAGCGATCGGACACGCTGGTCCTCAACGCCCGGCGGGTCGTCGAAAGCCTGGGCGAACTCAAAGGCGCGGCGATGAAAGTCGGCCAGATGCTCTCGCTGCAGGAGAGCATGCTGCCGCCCGAAGTGGCGGAGATTCTCAGCACCTTGCAGAAACAGGCGCCGCGGGTGCCCCCGGAGATCATGCGCTACGAGGTCGAGGGTGCGCTGGGTTCGTTCGATGAGATCTTCGAGTCGATGGAAGAAGAGGCCTTTGCCGCCGCCTCTATCGGCCAGGTGCATCGGGCGAAGCTCAGAGACGGACGTGATGTCGCTGTCAAGATCCAATACCCATTGATTGATCAGATCGTCGCTGCCGATCTCAAGAGTCTCAAGGTCCTTGTCGGGGCATTGTGGGGTCTCTTCTCGGATATCGACTTCGAACCATTCTGGGAGGAGATCAGGGACCGCTTGGTCGAAGAGCTGGACTATAGGATAGAGGCTGAGACGATGCAGCGCATGAATGAGCTGTGGGCCGATACTCCGCAGATCGTCATTCCCGAAGTCGTCCCCGAGGCCAGCACCAAGAATGTCTTGACGATGGAGTTTGTCGGGGGCATGGCGCCGGACGAGGCGTGTTCGCCTGAGCGGCCTCAGGTTCTCAAGGACCGGTGGGGCCAGGTGATGCTGGATTTCATCCTTCGTGGGCTGTTTGAACACCGCTTCCTGCACGCCGACCCAAATCTCGCCAATTTTGCCTTTCGGGAAGACGGCGCGGTGGTGGTCTACGATTT
>DAOWGJ010000307.1 GCA_030637505.1 Holophagae bacterium | reverse complement strand
GAAGCTGTCGTACGTAAGGGTGAGACCGGTACGGCGTTTTATGTTGTGGTGTCAGGCGAGGGGGAAATTCGGCTGCAGGGCGAGGACGGACGGACCCTTCCGCTCACCCGGCTCGGACCCGGAGCGACCTTTGGCGAAATGGCTCTGCTGCGGGATGAACTGGTTTCGGCGGATGTCGTTGCAGTCCAACCCGTGACGCTGATGGCCTGTCCGGCAGAGAGTTTCAAAAAGGCACTCGCTGAGTGTGAGCCGCTGCGCAGCGAGTTGATGGCACGCCTGGCCGATGATCTGCACAATACGACTTCCGAGGCTTGGGATTTCTTCCAGAAGGCAGACGCTCTGAGTCTGCTGATTCGCTGCGAAAACCGAACTGAGCCGTTGATACAAAAGAGTGCGAAGATGCGCGCCGTGGCGCGTACCCTGAGCCGCTTGGCCGACGATCGTGGGCCGGTTTTGATCCTCGGTGAACCGGGGACCGGAAAGTTGTTTGCCGCCAGGAATCTCCATTCACTCGCTCATCGAGTGGACGCCCCCCTGATTATCGTGGATTGCCGCAGGGTCAGACGTGGCGACGCGGGAAAACTCCTCTTCGGCTCGACCGAGGAGGGCCAAGCCGAGGCGTACACAACCAGGCCGGGCGCCGTGCAGCTGGCTCGCGGCGGCACCCTGATTCTGCGGCACGTCGAAGCCCTCGAACCTGAGGTCCAGGAGCGGCTCGCCGCTGCGTCGAATGCCGGCCGGTGTTCCTCCGGAATCTTTTTGATCGCCACCATGCGGCACGAAGGGAGGACCTCGTCCTCACCGACGTCACTCCATGCTTCGCTCGTCGCTGCCTTCGGCGAGAATTCAATCATCATGCCCCCCTTGTGCGACCGGCGCCGAGATATCAGGCCCCTGGCGGAGTTTTTTCTGAAAGAGATCGACCCGACGGACTCCCGCCATTTCAGCCGGGACGCCGAGCGCGCCCTCGCTACCCTGGAATACAATCACCACAATGCGAGCCAATTGCGCGAGACGGTTGAGATCGCAGTACTCTGCGCCGACGGTTCCGAAATTCGAGCCGAACATCTCTTCAGCGGTGCGTCCGCCGAGCAAGGCCCGTCAGGGTTAGACCTGAGACGTCTCTTCAGACCATTGCAGCTCTTCCGAGGTGGACCCCTTTCCCTGGTCAGAGCCGTGGTTTTCTTGAGTTTCTGTGGCGTCATCATCACATGTCTCACGGCCGGATCGACCCCAACTGGGCGAACGGCCAATCTGTTGATCTGGGGATTCTGGGAACCGGTTGTCTTCGGCCTGTTTCTGTTGGTGGGAAGTGTTTGGTGCACTGTGTGTCCGCTGTCGGCGGCAGGTCGGATCAGTCAGAAGTTTGCGAGCCTCAGACGAGCCCCGCCCGCGTGGCTCAAGCGCAACGGCGTGTGGCTTGCGGCAGTTGGTTTTTTTGTGATCATCGGATTCGAGATTGTCTTCCACATGGGGCAAAACCCGCAGGCCTCGGGCCTGCTCCTCCTCGGTCTGATCTTCGCTTCGATAGGCTTCTGCAGCATTTTTTCCCGTGAGGTCTGGTGTCGCTACGTGTGTCCTCTGGGTGCCCTCGCGTCAGGGCTGGCGCCGGCGGCGCCTCTTGAGGTTGGCGCACGTCCCGGGCTGTGCTCCTCCACCTGCATGACGCATGATTGTTATAGAGGATCGTCATCAGTATCCGGTTGTTCGGTGTTCCATCATCCGCTGAACGCCGCCGAAAGCCACCAGTGCAAGCTCTGTTTTGACTGCTTCAAGACCTGTCCGCACGAATCGACCAGTATCTTCCTGCGGCCTCCCGTGGTTGGGCTGTGGCGCCTCAGCGCAGCCAGCGCCGGTCTTGCGCCGTTCGCGGTGGTTGTCTTTGTTCTCACCTTGGTGTTGCTTGCGGCCAAGAGCTTTCCTTGGCTGGCCGAACCGCCGATACTGACCGTCGTCGGTCTTGGCGCCATCGCCGCCGGCGCTCTTCTCCATCGTGCCTTACCCTATTTACTCCTTCCGTCGTCCAATGGTGATGGAGAATCTCAGGCCAATCCGGGGGTGGCTGTCCAGGTAGCCTTTTCGTTGCTTGTCCTCGGGTGGGGACCGCTGATGGCGTATCAGATTGCCAATGTTCCAACGATCGGAACGCTTCGATTTGCAGCCGTGTCGGGCTCTTTTTGGGCCCAGGTCTTGCCGGAGGGCGGTCTGAGTCTGGAGGTTCTTATCCAGTCACTGTCGGTTGTCTTTGCCGCGGGCCTTACAGTCGTTGCGCTCGGTGGCATCGTTTTCTCGGCCAAGCGCCGAGGGGTCGGAATGTCCCGTGTCGGCTGGACCGCCTTGAGCCTGCTGTGCATGGTCTACGTGGTCGCTGCACTGTTCCTGGTTCATTAACCAGGCCGGGAGACGTTACAATCCGTGACACAAAGGAGGCCAGTATGAAAAAATATGTTGCCGAGTCGGTTGGAACATTTTGGTTGGTTCTTGGTGGATGTGGAAGTGCTGTATTGGCTGCGTCCTTTCCGGAACTGGGCATCGGATTCCTTGGGGTTGCCCTGGCATTTGGTCTGACGGTTCTCACCATGGCGTACGCAATCGGCCATATTTCCGGCTGCCACCTGAATCCGGCGGTGTCTGTCGGCCTCTGGGCCGGTGGTCGTTTCCCGGCAAACCAGTTGCTGCCATACATCATCGCCCAGGTGGTCGGTGGGCTGGTAGCCGGAGGGGTCCTCTTTGTCATCGCCAGCGGGCAGGCCGGGTTTGACGTTGCAGGCGGATTTGCCTCCAATGGTTTTGGAGAGCATTCACCGGGAGGCTACAGCTTGGTGGCATGCCTGGTCACCGAAATCGTCATGACGATGATGTTTGTGTTGGTCATTCTTGGCGCAACCGACTCAAGGGCACCCGCGGGAGGGGCTCCGATTGCCATTGGTCTTTGCCTGACCCTGATTCACCTGATCAGTATTCCGGTGACCAATACCTCGGTCAACCCCGCCCGCAGTACCGGCGTGGCCCTGTTTGCCGGCGGCTGGGCAATCTCACAGCTGTGGCTGTTCTGGGTAGCGCCGGTCGTCGGTGCATTGATCGGTGCGGTGATCTACAAATACATCGGTGGCTCACAAGACTGAAACAAAAAAAGCGCCGGGTTATCCCGGCGCTTTTATATTTGTATGGTGCCGAAGGCCGGACTCGAACCGGCACGGATCGCTCCACACGGCCCTCAACCGTGCGCGTCTACCAATTTCGCCACTTCGGCACAGTATTCAAACTATCAGCTGACACTCCCCAGGTTATCCCTGGTCAGCGGGATTTTCCGGTGCGCCTTCGACGTCGCCGGTATCCGCTGCCTCAGGTACAACGGTGAGATTGTCCGCGGGTGCATCTGCGGGGCTGTCCATCACCGATCCGTCGGAGCCGGCGGTCTCAACCTCGACTGCTGCGACGGGGGCCGCCTCCGGAACATTCTCCATCACTGATTTCCGAGCCTTGCCCGAGAGGATGGCCAGGGTCATCGAGAGGACGACGAACAGCACAAAGGACAAGGTCGTCATGCGGTGCATGATGTTGGTTGTGCTCCGCGGGCCGAAGCTCGCCTGGGAGCCGCCTCCGCCGAAGGCGCCGGCCAGATCGGCGCCCTTGCCCTGTTGCAGCAGGACCACCATGACCAGGAACAGGCACACTAAAATGTAGATGATGACTAAGATAATTCCCACGGTTATTCTCCAACGGCGCAGTCGGCCGAAGCGCGAATGATAGCCGAAAACGAGCCGACGTCAAGGCTGGCGCCCCCAATCAGGCCCCCATCGACGTCCGGCATGCCGACCAACTCGGCGGCGTTGCCGGGTTTCATCGACCCTCCGTAGAGGATTCTCACCGCCCCGGCGTCTGCAAAAAAGAAGGCCTCGAGGCGTCGGCGCAGGAAGGCGTGAGCCTCCTGGGCCTGGTCTGAGGTGGCGGTTCGTCCGGTGCCGATGGCCCAAACCGGCTCGTAGGCGACGACCAGCTTGGCGGGATCGAGGTCCGCCACACCGGCAGTTTGAGTCTCGAGGATCGAGAACGTCTGCTCGGCCTGTCGTTGTTCCAGGGTCTCCCCAACGCAGTAAATGACCCTCAAGCCCGCCTCCTGAGCGGCCTTGGCCCGACGGGCGGCGGTGATGTCGCTCTCGCCGAAGAGGGTGCGGCGCTCGGAGTGCCCGACAATGACCCATTGCACACCCAGTTCAACCAGCATGGCAGGCGCCACCTCGCCGGTGAAGGCTCCGGAATTCTCCCAATGGCAGTTCTGTGCGCCGAGACCGATTTTCGATCCGGTCAGCAGCATCGCGGCGTGCGGCAGAGATGTATAGGGCGGACAGACGACGGCATCGACGCCATCGCCGAGATCCTCGGCAAGGAGGCCTTCGATCAGTGCCGAGGTTGCAGCCACGTTCTGGTGCAGCTTCCAGTTGCCCGCGATCAGGGGTCGTCGTTGGGTCATCGGGTCATTCCTCCAGGGCAGTCAGGGCGGGCAGGGGCTCGCCTGTGATGTATTGCAGGGATGCGCCCCCACCGGTAGAAATATGGGACACGCGGTCTTCGACGCCGGCTTTGTTCGCGGCCATGACCGATTCCCCGCCGCCGACGACGGTGAAGCCTGGACATGAGGCCATCGCATGGGCCACGGCCAGGGTTCCGGCCGCGAAGTCGTCGACTTCGAACACACCCATCGGGCCGTTCCAGAAGACGGTCTGGGCGTCCGCCAAGGCCTGGGAATATCGCTTTTGGCTGTCTGGGCCGAGATCGACGATCAGAAGGTGGGAGGGCACGGCCTCGGCTGCGACGACCTCGATACGGCCGGTCCCACTGACGGCATCGGCGACGACGACGTCGGTGGGCAACAGCAGCTCGACGCCCAGGGCTTCGGCCCGATCCATCACGGCGCGAGCGGTGTCCAGCATGTCCTGTTCGACCAGGGAGCGGCCGACCTCGAGGCCCTTTGCCAGGAAGAAGGTATTAGCCATGCCCCCGCCGATCAACAGCCGTTCGGCCTTGCCCAGCAGGGCTTCCAGCGGTGCGGTCTTGGTCGAGATCTTGGCGCCGCCGACGACGGCGACAAAGGGTTGGGCCGGATCGTTGACCACTCGGCTCAGGGCCTGGATTTCGCGTTCCATCAGCTCTCCGGCAGCTTTGTACCCCTTTTCGAAGAGAGACGGTGCGGCCGACACCGAGGCGTGGGCCCGATGGGCCGTTCCGAAGGCATCGTTCACGAAGTGGGAAAAGCCCTCGGCGAGGGCCTGGGCGAAGGCCGGGTCATTGGCCTTCTCACCCGGATGAAACCGGAGGTTTTCCAGCAACAAGACCTGGTGTTCGGCGAGAATGGCAGAGCGGTCTGGCGCCAGGCAGTCCTCGACGAAGGGAATCTCCATCCCGAGGACTTCGGCCAGAAAGCCGGCAACCGGCCAGAGGCTGCAGTTCGAATCGGGCGAGCCGTCGGCCTTGCCCAGATGAGAGCACAGGGCCAGACGAGCCCCCCGGTCGAGGAGGGCCTTGATCGTCGGCAGGGCCGCCTCAATTCTGGTGTCGTCCTGAACGACACCGTCGGCCAAGGGCACGTTGAGATCCAGACGCACCAGGACCTGAGCGTTCTCCAAACCGGTCAGATTTGAGAGGCCCGGCAGGGTCATGCCTTGCTCGCCATAAACTCCATCAGATCGACGCAGCGCACGGAGTAGGCGTTCTCGTTGTCATACCAGCCGACGATGCGGAAGAAGTTGGGCGCCCGTTGTGCGATCAGTTCGAGGTCAACGACCACCGAGTGGCTCTCACCGATGATGTCCGATGAAACCAGCGGTTCGTTGGAGGCCTTGAGGATACCCTTGAGTTCTCCGGCGGCAGCTGTCTTGAAGGCCTCGATCAGCTGCTCCGCTGTGCCTTCGCGGCTGGAGACGAAGATGACGTCGCAGACCGAGCCGTCGGCGACGGGCACGCGCATGGCGCCGCCGTCCAATTTTCCCGCGAGTTCGGGCAGCACCAGGCTGACCGCCTTGGCCG
The DNA here is from genome assembly GCA_030637505.1 of Holophagae bacterium. Classification (GTDB taxonomy): domain Bacteria; phylum Acidobacteriota; class Thermoanaerobaculia; order Thermoanaerobaculales; family Sulfomarinibacteraceae; genus DAOWGJ01. The sequence continues at coordinate 5,183 of DAOWGJ010000307.1, read as the reverse complement.
CGCCGGTCGATGTCGGAATGATGTTGATGGCAGCCGCGCGGGCACGCCGTTTGTCCGACGGGTGCTGCACGTCGAGGATGCTCTGGTCGTTGGTGTAGGCGTGGGTTGTTGTCAGCCAGCCGTGCTCGATGCCGACAGTATCGTTCAGCACCTTGGCCATCGGGGCCAGGCAGTTGGTGGTGCACGACGCATTGGAGACAATGTCGTGGGATGCAGGGTCGTAGGTCATGTGGTTGACGCCCATGACGAAGGTTGCGTCGACCTCTTTGCCGGGCGCGGTGATGATGACCTTCTTGGCGCCGGCTTGCAGGTGTTTGCCCGCAGTCTCCCGGGACCTGAAGAAACCGGTGGCTTCAAAAACAAAATCGATGCCCAGTTCGGCCCAGGGCAACTTGGCAGGGTCACGCTCGGCGAAGACCTTGATGATGTCGCCATCGATCACCATACCTTCCGGCCCGACCTCGACGGTGCCGGCGTAATTCCCGTGGACACTGTCGTGTTTGAAGAGATAGCCCAACATGTCGGGCGACGTCAGATCGTTGATGGCGACGATGTCAATGCCGTCGCGGTTTTTGAGGTGGCGGGCGACCAGCCGGCCGATGCGGCCGAATCCGTTGATGGCAACTCGAATACTCATGAAATCCTCCGGTTCAAAAAATGGGTCGTGAGTATAGCAGCTGTCGGCTTGCAATGGGGATTGGGGAGGGGGAATTCGGGCACGGGCACGGGAACGGGCTGGGGCTCGGGCTTGACTTCGACTGGGGTGTTTGGCGACCATTCTTGAACCTCGGTAACCCATGTGTTACCGTACCTCTCCGCGTGGCCCGTTCGTCTAGGGGTTCAGGACGCCGGCCTCTCACGCCGGTAACACGGGTTCGAATCCCGTACGGGCTACCACGCAGTCATCAATGCCGCACCGTTTGGTGCGGTTTTTTCTTGGGCGAAATAGTCTCCTGGATGAACCGACCCCCATAGACACTCTTCTCGGGCTCGGGGACGGGGGCGGATTCGGACGCGGTTTCCGGCCGCTGTTATCTGACGCCGGCGCTGCTCCGGGATTGTGTAATCCAACCCCGGCCTTCGGGACCGCCTTTCGGCGCCCCCGCTCGGCCGTTTCCTCAAGGGCAGCAGGTCTGGGAATTGGAGGACATCGCCCTTGAGGGAAATGGCCTCGACGGCCTACGGCGTTGGCCGAGACTCGTTCGCTCAGGCTCTCGCCGTGGATTGCCACTCATGCCTTTTCCCGAAACTCCATCGTCATTGGGAGGCCTGTGCAGGGAGAAAGGCATGAATGGCACGTCCCGTTTTGGCGTTTTGGGTGCTCTATTGATTTGGCTGTAGGAGCGCATCTTCGTAGATGCCGGGTCCGCACTCCCAGCTTCATCTGCCTCCCCACTCTTTCATCCCCAGTTCTCTGTTGAGATTCACCCGGGATGGGTTAAGATCCATTATCAAGATCTATTTCGGCCCGAGCCGGGAAAAATAGGAGGATCCAATGACCGACGAGACCCCTCAAGGCACCACCCCGCCTCCCCCACCGGAAACCCCGGCAACACCGCCGCCACCACCGGAACCGCCGGCACAACCGGCTCCAGAGCCCTCGACGGCCCCCGCCGGCGACAACCGGACAATCATGGTGGTTCTTTCATACTTGGGGCTCCTGGCATTGATTCCTTTGCTCATGGAAAAAAACGATGCCGAGGTGCAATGGCATGCCAAGCACGGACTGGTTCTGACCGCAGCCGAATTTGTGCTGTTTGTCGGTTTGCAGATCGTGACCATGATCCTGGGCGCCATCAGTGGCGGTCTTGGCTGCCTCGTCGCCATCCTGTTCCCGGTGGTGGCCTTGGGAATTCTCGTTCTTCACGTCATTTGCATCGCCAAGGGACTCAAGGGCGAACGATTCATCGTGCCCAAGGTGAGCGAATTCGCCGATCGGTTTTAACCCGCACCTAGAAGTGCGGGCTAACCCCAGGCAGAGTATGCGGCGGCGATTCTTGATCTTGTTGATCTGCGGAATCGCCGCCTTTGCCCTGTTTACCGACATCAGTCGGCAGGCGCACGATCAATTGAGCTGCCGATTGTTGATCGGGGCGATCCATATCTACCAAGGGGTTTTCTCCGGGGCGTTCGAGTGGATAGGTGTCGAGTGCCGTTTTGAACCGACATGCAGCCGATATGCAGAGACCTCTCTGAAAAACCTCGGGCTCATAGCCGGCGCCACGGCTTCGACAAAGCGTCTCTTGCGGTGTGGCCCGTGGACTCCAAGGGGAACTCTCGACCCACCGGCGGGTGGCATTGGGGTTTTCGGCCGGACCTCTGACCCCGTTGCATCCGAAGCGATGCCACCGTATGCTCCCTCGCCGGCGGGTTCCGGCAGCAACCGGTAAGATCCCTCGGAGGAAGCGGTCGTGTTTCTCTTTCAACATCTGAAGCCGGAGTGTGTGCTGATCAACCCAGTCGTCACCGGGAGGGATCAGCTGTTCCGCCTGTTCGGTGATGTGTTTGAGGATTTCAGTCTGGTGTCGTCCGGGGCCGTTGTCGAGCGATCGTTAAAAGAACGTGAGGCGATTCTCTCTACCGGGATCGGTCAGGGGTGGGCCATACCGCACGCCCAGATTCCAGGCGCCGGCCGTTTGTTGATGGCGGTGTCGGTTCATCCTCAAGGGATCGACTACCCCGCTGTGGACCAATCGCCCGTTCGGCTGGTGTTCTGCCTGATCGGTGATTCCAAAACGGCGGCCGATCACCTGGCCGGCTTGGCCCGGATGGCTCGGTTGGCCCGCCAGGCCGAGGTGTTGGAGCGCCTGGTGAAGGCGCCCTCGTCCGAGGCGTTCATCGAAACCTTGAAGGCGATTGAAGAGGGTTGAGGTCTCGATCCCCGGCCAGCCAGTCGCGGGCGGGCACGGGGACCCGCCCCTACAATGCCGCTCATTCCGGCTTCGGCGCTCCTACTCCACCGGCATCTTTCCGCCATAGATGGTCAGCTGGGGGAAGGTCCCGTTACAGCCATCGGTCTCGGCCGGAAAGTCCGAACCGACAGCATCAATGGTCCCGGTGAGGTAGAGGTTGTCCGTAATTTCGATCGCAACGGTATAGGTCATGACGCCGAGGCCATTGTTGCTGTGGTCATCAGAAAATATGACGCCGTCCGACAGGTCCTCCAGGGAGACTGGTGTCGCCAGGCCCCTGCCGAACAGGAAGAGCCAGGTGCACTCGGATTCTCCGGTTCCGTTCAGCTTGTCCCAGTTGGTGTAGGTGCCGTCGAGGGCATCGACCGCTCCCTCCTCGACGACGAGGTTTCCGCCGGTCGAAAAGCTCAGGCTGTCGTAAATGGCAAACTGGTAGATGCCGTTGACCTCGGTCATGCCTGATGAAGAGACCGAGCCTTCGAGGGTCGTCGGATCGGAGGAAATTTCGTCAACTTTGGAGGCGCCGACGACTACGGATCCGTCCATCACGGTGACCCGGAGGGTCCCGTCGTCAAAATCTCCGCTATTCATCAGCTGATCGATGCGTTGGAGGAAAGGCATCCACGGCTGAAGGGTCTTTGTCATTGTGGCGATCTCGGCGCCGTCCGGGGCGACAAGCACCATACTCAGAGAGGCGCCACTCGGCCCGGCACAGGCATAGACATTGGTGCGGAATTGCGAGTTGACGCTCAGACCGACGATGTCGGACGTTTCGCCGACGCTGGTGGCCAGGCTCATCGGTGTGCCCTCGAAACCCTGGCCGAAGGTTTCGCCGCCATCAACGCTGTAGATGCGCGAGTTGACGACAACCTCAGTGTCCGCCGTCACCCGAAAGGCTCCGTTGGCAGTGTTCATGCCGAATTCTCCCAGGATGACATCGGGCAGGGTCAAGGTCTCACCCGGCCCAATGTTGTAGGTCAGGTCCACCGGGTTTGAATTGCCCTGACCTCGAATGAGCCAGGCAACAGTGACGGCCACGGGCTCGGTGCCGGGATTCATGATGTAGAGATCAGTAATCCAGGTCGAGACTCTTGCGGCTGCGGGCACCAAGACGTCAGTTCCCGGCGTCAGGGCGGGGGCGGTTGCCGCTGGGACAAAAAGGGCGAAGCAGAGTAGTGTGTACGCCAGAAAACGCATCGTGTCCTCCTTGACAGGTCCATTCGAGTGATCGTTGAAGATCATGGTCAATCATACGTGATCTCCGGCGGGTTGGTTTGGGGTCCTGCGCCAAAGAGCGTCGAGAATCGTCCAGGTTAGGCGAAAAAAACCTTGGCGAGGCCCCAAAATGGAAACTCGGTACTCGAAACTGGAACGACACTACGCGGCACAGGCGCAACCCGTCAGTTGATCTGGCCTCCTTTTTGTGCTTCTTTGTGCCTTTTTGTGGCCGTTCCTGAGTTTTGCATGTGGTTTGGCTGAGCTACAATTCCGCCATGACATATCAGGTGCTTGCCCGAACCTGGAGACCTCAGACCTTCGCCGATGTCATCGGTCAGGAGGCTGTGGTCCAGACCCTCCACAACGCCCTTGCGGCTCAAACCCTGGGACACGCCTACGTTTTTTCAGGGATCAGGGGGGTCGGGAAGACCACCGCTGCCCGGCTCCTGGCCAAGGCCGTCAACTGCGAGAAGGGTCCGGCGCCGGAACCTTGCGGTCAGTGCGTCTCGTGTGTCGAAATCGCGCAGGGCTCCAGCCTTGATGTCGTCGAAATTGACGCTGCGACTCACACCGGTGTGGATAACGTTCGAGAGTTGCAGGAGATGTTGCGGTATCGTCCGACCCGGGATCGCTACCGGGTGATCATCGTCGACGAGGTCCATATGCTCTCCAAGTCGGCGTTCAATGCCCTGCTCAAGAGCCTCGAAGAGCCGCCGTCATACATTCTCTGGATTTTCGCGACGACCGAAACGCACAAGATTCCGGCGACGATTCTCTCACGATGTCAGCAGCTGGAGTTTCGGCCGGTACAGTTGGAGAAAATTGTCGAGCGTTTGTTGGCTATCGCCGCCGATGAGCGGTTCGAGTTGTCCCGAGACGCGGCGTCCATGGTGGCGCGGGCGGCCCAGGGCAGTGTTCGCGACGCCCTGTCGATGTTGGATCAAATGCGTGGTTTCAGCGCGGATTCCATCGATGCCGATGCTGTGGCCGAGGTCCTCGGTGTTCCGCGATTCGAGGTGGTGGTTGATTTGATCAGCGCCCTCGCCGGCGGGG
>DAOWGJ010000342.1 GCA_030637505.1 Holophagae bacterium | reverse complement strand
TGCACCCGCATGCCCGAAACGTCCGAGCCGTCCCTTTCGATGTCGACGCCGACGAATAGGGGCCGCTGCATCGAGAAGGCGACCAGGGCGCCCGCGAAGGTCGGTCGATCGACCAGGACAACATCGCCTTCCTCGAGGAAGAGCCGTCCCGTCAGGTCCAGCCCATGCTGCCCCGAGGTCGTGATCAATAGACTCTCTTCGCCGATGTGAATATCATCCCTGGCCAGGAAACCAAGCACCGCACGATAGAGACTGCCCTCCCCAGAAATCGGCGAGTACTGCATGATGCGGTCGATGTCGCTCTCGAGAATCTTCTTCGATGCCAACCGAACCTCGGAGCGCTGGAAAACGTCCGGCGAAGGCAGGCCACCCGCAAGGGAGATGATCTCCGGGTCGGTCAAATACTTGATCGTCTTGCCAATCGGATAGCCCTCGAAATCCCGAATATTCGAAGCAAACCGGCCTTTCCACTCTGACTTCATCATCTCCTCCTGCCGACGGTTGATAGCTCAGCCTCTTGCAAAACTCAGTAGGGTGGGCCTTGGCCCACCAACAAAGGCACCCGATGGTGGGCCAAGGCCCACCCTACGTTCTCCTTACCTTTTTGTGCCTTGTTGTGGCTCTTCATGGTCCTGCTCCTGCCGCCAACTGAGAGCTGATAGCTGACAGCTGATAGCTAGTAACTACTCGCTCCGAAGCGGGTCCGGATACCCTTGCGCATCATGTCGCGGCCATCCTTCGAGGCCCGCAGGGCCTTGTAATAGATGACGGCGCCGATTTTCTCGGCCAGCTCTTCCCGCTCCTTGTCCGAGAGGAAATAGGCAGCCATCGTATCCAGTTCGCGGGCGGTTCCGTCGCTCTCGTATTTGAAGGTCAGATTTGTGCCGCTTTCCAAGACCTCGAAGGCCTCGTCAGTCCAGTTGAAACCCTCGATACCCAGGTCGGGATTGATGCGCAGGTGGGCCGCCAGGCTGACGCCCTTGATGCCGCTGGCATCCAGTTCCCGAGAACACTGGATGAAGGTCAGGGGCGAAGCGCCGTTGCCGATGTTGATCTCATAGATCGGCGTCGTGCCATCATCCCGAAGGTAGGCGTTCATGATGTTAAGCAGCATGCGGAACTGCATCAGATTCTGGGTCGAAAGCAGCATCGAGACCTTGAAATCCAAATTGGGAATGTCACGCCCGAAGTAGCACGCCGCAATGATTGACGACCACGAGGGATTGAGGAAAAAGTCGTTGCCGGTCTCCATCGACGCGCGGATAACGCCGTCGAGGTAGACCAGGTGGTTGTCATTGGCAACCTCGACCCCGCCGAGGTTGCCGAAGGGCGTACCCATGTTTTTGAGCACGATCTGGGACAGACCGTCGCCAAGGTCAACGGTCTGGAAGGTCTTGCCTGTGATCCTCTCCACCAGACGGAACCGCTCGCCCGGAAGGGGCGTACCGATCAGATTGGTGCTGCAATATTTCGACGCCTTCATGATGTTCTCGGTCATGCAGAGCGTCGCCATCAGATCACCTGAGTAGACGTAACGCTCAGTCAGGGGAACCACCGAGATCATCTCCGAGGGCACCCAGCAGAGTTCGTCACTGCCGGCGCTTTCGGCGAACAACTTCATTGCGTGGTGGGTGACCGGCGCTCCCTGAAAACCCGAAACCTGCGCCGTCGCGATGCCCTTGTTCTCATCCGCCAAGAATCCGATCTCCCGCTCGTAGTCACCTGCCTTCGGGAAAAGACCGATCAGCCGTTCGGCGTCGGCGATCATCTCACCGAAGCCCTTTTCGGCCAGGATTCTCTTGCGCGTCTCGAAGTCCCTCTTTTCGGCGATCGCCGCGCCGATTGCGGCAGCCCCTCCGTAGTGTGCCTTGAGTGCGTCGATGGCCGTGTGGTCAGCATCAGACAGCAGTGCAAATTTCATTTTTCCTCCTCGTGTCACGGGACGGCAGCGGGGAGAGGAGCGGAAATATGGCCGATCCCTCTATCATTGTTAAATTCCGCTCAAGGCCACAGTGTAGAAGAAAATTCTTGCATATTTCAAGGGAAAAAATATAATTCTGTTTATGGGTGGCTATTCCGAACTTGACCGAATCGACTTCGGCATCTTGGCGCTTCTACAGAAGAATGCTCGGATGACCAACAAGGACCTTGCGGAAACAGTCGGCATCGCCCCTTCCACCTGCCTCGAACGGGTCCGCAGAATGGTGGATTCAGGCGCGATCAAGGGCTTCCACGCCGACGTCGACCCGGCAGCCCTGGGAGTCACACTCCAGGCGATCATCGCGGTCAGATTGAAGCACCACATGCGCAAGATGGTCGACAGCTTTCAGGAGCACATGATCGATCTCCCCGAGGTCCGGGGCGTCTTCCACATCACCGGCTCAGACGACTATCTGGTCCACGTCGCCGTCAAGGACTCCAACCACCTGCGGGACCTTGCGCTGGACTCCTTCACCACCCGTCCGGAGGTCGATCACATCCAGACTCGCCTGATCTTCGAGTACACGCCGACGTGGCGAATGCCGGAGTTGGGTTAAGCGCACGCCGCAGCTGGGTCAATCACAACGATCCCCCACGGTCGGGAAAGCGTAGATAAACTCGCCATCGTCCGTGCCGTTATCCACCTTGGAGACGTATCCCATGATCGCGGGAACTCCAAAGTCACAGGGATCGTCGGCCGCACTGCCCTCGTCAAGCCACAACTCAACCGTCATAGGCCCTTCAACGGAGCCCACGCCGAGCTGCTGGAATGACCACTGGCGCATGGAAAGCGCCCGCACTGTGCGGGTCCCTTCCACCAGAACGGATCCATCCGACCCGAGGATGCGGAAATGCACCAGCGCCTCGTCGAAAAAACCGATGTTGACGATACCAAGGTTGGATCGGTAGGAGTCGTCGTTGCGGGCGCCCGCCGCTACCAACGGATCAGTTGTCATCACAAGAACGTCCAGCCCGGGCACCGACTGGCCATAGGTTCCCGCTGGATCCGCAACATTATAGGTTCGGGTGACACCTGCGATGTTCGCCTCCTCGGAATTACCGGAGATCAAGCCCGGATCCACGGTAACCAGAAGTACGCCCTTGATGTTGGTGTCGTACCCGAAGAATGAGGCCAGAATGTCTTCGACGAGCCGGGTTTCCCTGGGTGCGAGTTGGAAACGATCGGGAAATTCGAAATCGAGTGAGTTGGTCTGGTTTTCGGGAAAAAACTGGAGGCCGACAGTCACCGTTTCCCCCAATAAATTGTTGACCACAAGATCGCTGACCCACCGACTGTCACCCGCTCCCTCGGTTCGCGCGACAACCGGGAACAATAGGGTGGAACTGATTTCCTGAGCGTTGACCTGAATGGATGCCACGGCGGCAAAGACACAAAAAAGGACAGCGTAACCTCGCATGAAAACCCCTTTCATTCGATATATTGGGTAACCCGATAACAATATGGGTCCTCGTCTTCTCATCCGCAAGGGAAAAACGCCCCTCGGCCCGTCATTGTCAGGACAGGCCCGCAAACAAAGCGGTCCGAAAACCCTGAACCGCGGGTGCGGCCCTCTACGGCAAGAGAACCGTCGACCCTGTCGTCTCCCTCGCCTCGAGCGCTCTATGTGCATCGGCAGCTTCCGCCAACGGGTAGGTCTGTCTGATAGCGACCTTAACAGCCCCGCTGCGAACGACGTCGAAGAGGTCATCCGCCATTGCCAGGAGCTCGACCCGGGTGGCCGCGTAGGAAAAGAGCGTCGGCCTGGTGACGAAGAGCGAACCCTTGAGGGCCAGCACGCCCGGTTCGAAGGCCGGGACCGGCCCGGAGGCGTTTCCGTAACTGACCATCAGACCTCTCGGTGCGAGACAATCCAGAGATCCTTCCCAGGTCGCCTTCCCTACCGAATCGTAGACCACCGGAACTCCCTTGCCGGCGGTCAGCTCCCGGACCCGCTCCGCAAAAACCTCTCTGGTGTAGACAATCACATGGTGACACCCGTGAGCCCGAGCCAGTTCGGCCTTTTGATCGCTGCCAACGGTTCCGATCACAGTAGCGCCAAGGTGCGCGGCCCACTGACACAGCAGAAGACCAACGCCCCCCGCTGCCGCATGAACCAAGACCGTGACACCCGGCTTGACGACAAAGGTCTGCCGCAAGAGGTACTGTGCGGTCAATCCCTTGATCATCATCGCCGCAGCTTGAACATCCTCGATATCGTCCGGCAAGGGCACGAGGGGCGCTGCGGGCATCACCCGAGCCTGGGAATATGAGCCAACCGGCCCACCGGCGTAAACAACCCGGACCCCCGGCGAAACCTCAGAAACATCTGGTCCGACACTTTCGACAACCCCGGCGGCCTCGATGCCCAATCCGCTGGGGAGGTCCACCGGGTAGAGACCGGTCCGATGATATGTGTCAATGTAATTCAGGCCGATTGCGGTGTGGCGAATGAGCACCTCGCCCGGGCCTGGCTGGGCCAACTCAACCGCGACCGTGGTCATGACCTCCGGACCGCCGACTTCCGAAATCTGAATCTGGGTAACCATGAGCCATCCTAGTGTAGTGCGCCCGAGATTCCTACCATCTCCTGACGGCCCTCCACACCGCTGGCTTCGTTGCTCCTCCTTGAAGTAGCCCAGCTACGACTGCGTTGTCGCGCCTCGTCAGCGGCGCGGATGAATCGCCAGCCAATGGAACGAACTTCAGGCGCACTACACTAGCCCGTTCCCGTCCGGAAACGGCACTTTTTCGCAATTTCGTCGTCAGGCTGTGGGTTTCCTTGTGCGACGTACCGCCCACGCTGGTCGCTTCGCGACCCCCACGGCTTCGCCGTGATTGCCCTTCGGGCAATGCGCGATGTCCCTAAGTACGACTCCGCGGAAACCCTTGCCTTTTTGTGCCTTTTTGTGGCTATCTCTTTGCAATTCTCTTTGCGATCTTTGCGTCTTGGCGGTTCAATTGCCTTCTTGTCCTGTCCGCTTCGCCACAAGTTCTGGCATACTGGATTTTAGGCTTATGGAAACGCATGACACTGCCGGCCACATCAAACACCTCGCGGAAATCGTTGGGCAGGTCGGGGAAGGCGTCGCGGTTGCGTCCTTCGACGGGACAATCACCTACGTCAACGATATGTGGGCCCGAATGCACGAGTACCGTCCGGAAGAACTGATCGGCGTCAATCTTTCGGTCTTCCATTCCCAGCGCCAGATGATTGAGGATGTCGAACCGTTCAACGAGATCATTCGCAGGACCGGACGGTACCAGGGCGAGGTCGGGCACATCACCCGAACAGGGCGGGAATTCCCCACCCTGATGACCACCACGGTACTCAAGAACGCCGACGGCATCCCGGTAGAAATGGTCGCAGTGGCCAGGGACATCACGGCGTCCAAGAAGACTCAGGACGCACTGGAAACCCGTGGTCGATACCTGAGTTGTTTGGCCGAGATCTCCACTTTGATGATCGAAACAAAGGACGTCCTGCTGTTCCTGCCGGAAGTCCTGCGCTTGTTGGGAGAGACGGCCGTCGTCAGCCGGACCTACATCTTCGCCAACGAAACCGAGAGCAACGGCCAGTTGGGATGTTCCAGAGTCGCTGGGTGGGAACGAGAGAGCGCTCCCAAACGCCCGAAAGACGAAGGACGCCGGAACCTGCCCTATGAGGCCAACGGCCTGGGTCGGTGGGCCGAGGTTCTGGCCACAGGGGAAATCATCGCAGGGAATGTTGTGAATATGCCCGAAACCGAGAAGGCGAGGCTGACGCCTTTCAAGATCAAATCCCTCCTGCTGATTCCCCTCTTCGTATCCGGCGACTGGTATGGCTATATCGGATTCGACTGCTGCAGGGCTCAAAGGTCGTGGTCGGACCAGGAGATCGCCCTCTTGAAGGTCGCAGCCACCCAGATCTCGGCCGGCATTGAGAATCACCGCCTGCTGGAGGAGGTCCTCCTCGATGCCAGGATGATGGAGCGCTCGAACATCGAGTTGAAACAGGCGTACGAGGAAACTTTGGAAGGCTGGGCCAAAGCCCTTGAGTTGCGCGACAGCGACACCGAGGGCCATACCCGAAGGGTTGCCAATCTTGCTATCAGCATCGGAAAGAAAATGGGGCTCAGGGAGATTCAGCTGGTCCACCTCCAGCGCGGGGCACTGCTGCACGACATCGGCAAAATGGCCGTGCCGGACCACATTTTGAGAAAGCCCGGTCCACTCGATGACGAGGAGTGGGCCATCATGAGGCACCACCCCATCCACGCCTACGAAATGCTGTCCCAAATCAACTACCTCCGTCCGGCCTTGGCCATCCCGTGCAGCCACCACGAACGGTGGGACGGGTCCGGATATCCCCAGGGGCTTCAGCGTGAAGATATCCCGCTGCCGGCCCGGATCTTCGCCGTAGTCGACGTGTGGGACGCCTTGACGTCGGACCGACCCTACCGCAAAGCGTGGTCTACCGAGCAGACTATGGCCCACCTCCGGGAAAGCTCCGGCGCCCTTTTCGATCCGGCGGTTGTAGAAACCTTCTTGTCGGTCCTCGCCGGAAACTCCTAACGCCGGGAAGCCGAGAGGCAGGAGAGGCGGTCGTCGTATAGACTTCAGCGCCCTGTTCTTGCTTTCTAGTGTAGTGCGCCCGAGATTCCTACCATCTCCTGACGGCCCTCCACACCGCTGGCTTCGTTGCTCCTCCTTGAAGTAGCCCAGCTACGACTGCGTTGTCGCGCCTCGTCAGCGGCGCGGATGACTCGCCAGCTAATGGA
>DAOWGJ010000061.1 GCA_030637505.1 Holophagae bacterium | reverse complement strand
TCCATTAGCTGGCGAGTCATCCGCGCCGCTGACGAGGCGCGACAACGCAGTCGTAGCTGGGCTACTTCAAGGAGGAGCAACGAAGCCAGCGGTGTGGAGGGCCGTCAGGAGATGGTAGGAATCTCGGGCGCACTACACTAGGAACGCGGCCGGGTTGGCCTTCCGTGCCGTCGATAGCATTATTGTGAATCCAAGAGGCCAATACGGCCGCGTTCCTAGCTGGGCAGGTCCGGGAAGACTTTGTGAAAGATCTCCAAGGGCGTCAGGAGCTGCTTTTGGCCGAAATTTTCGGCTGGGAGACTCCGGACAACATGAAGGACCCGGTGGGTGATGTAGGCAAAATTGTTGCGGACTTGCATCGACCCCTCGGTGTGGTACATCGTGTTGAGGATCTCCAACTGACGCTCTAAGGGTGACCGCTCGCTGATGTTGAGGAGTTCATCAGGAGTAACCGCCCTTCGCGAAACTACGTCTTTGGGTTGGGGCAAACCAAAGACCGAGCTTTCGATGTTCGCGAGTTCCCGCATCACGGGGTCCAGGGGAACCGGCGCCTTGCGTTGATCGGGGACCTGGAGCAGGATCGGCCGTCGACCGCAGTTGGCGGCATGAATGGCTTCGTCTTTGATAACCCAGCCGAGGTTGGTCAGCTTGAGGTGGGCCGAAAGGTCATTCTTCAGGTACTCGACAAACGGCCGTACGGCTGTGTCGTAGCTCTCCTCAACCCCGTCAAACATGTTGAGCACGAAGTAGACGCCGAAAGAGTGGACGACGTTTACGATCGTCTCCAAGTAAGGGTTGTTCCCGAGAGACATCAAGAGGTCTTCGAGGAATGCGTCCAGGTTGGGAAGGCCATCCTCATAGACGTCCTCGACCTGATTCAGAAGGTCGTTGACCATTCGATGCTGATTGGTCAACGCGCCGTGTTTTCTGAAAAAGGGAGAATCCGTTGAAAAGATGAACCGCAGCTTTCGAAAGAGGAGGCTCTTGACGATGTCCCCGGCAGCCAAGGTCGCCGCCGGGTGGTGGGGCGTGAATACCAGGATGCCCGAATTGGACAGGGGGAGGAAGTCGATGACGTTGGCGTCGAGACCGGCGCGCAGGTCGAGGATGACGAATTCCGCCGGGAGTTGGTTGATCGCATGGACCAGCTTCCAGCGAGAAGCATCACTCCAGTTGGTGATCTCGTCGATCGAGTGCTTCGGCGCCGCAATAAAGGAGAAGTTGGTGAAATGCCCCTGTGGATCCAGTTTGGGGTCGAGCTGGGTGACACAGTCGGTGAGTCGGTAGCCTTTTCTGAAAAAATGGTAGAGGTCTTTCCCGACAGGCGTCTCGAGGGTATTCCGGATGGATGATGTGCCGGTGTCCAGATCGACGAGAATGGTCGGGGCTACCCTGGACAGGGTCAAGGCAAAGTTCACCGCGAAGGTGGTCTTACCCACCCCGCCTTTGCCGGAGGAAACAGTTATGATTCGAGGCATTGTTTAATGCTGCCGGACACGGTGTTGAGACGCGCCTCAACACCGATGACCACCAGAGGTCGTCTATCCTACCCCATCCCGTTGGCCTTGGCTTCGATCCGACTGATCAGGAAGTCCAGGGCGACCGTATTGAAGCCTCCTTCCGGAATTATCACGTCGGCCCAGCGCTTGGAGGGCTCGACGAATTCCAGGTGCATCGGCCGTACAGTTTCGAGGTATTGATCGACCACGCTTTCCAGCGTTCTCCCTCGCTCCCCCATATCTCGGGTCAAGCGCCTGATGAACCGAACGTCCGAGTCAGTATCGACGAAGATCTTGATGTCCAGCAACTCCCGAACCTCGACCAGGGCGAAGATCAAGATGCCCTCGACCAGAATGACAGGCTTGGCCGTAACCGCCTCGGATTCCGGCCGGCGCTCGTGACATGTGAAGTCATAGATCGGCAGATCTGCCGGGAGGCCTTGCTTGAGACGACGAAGGTGGTGTACAAGCAGGGAGCCTTCCACCGAGTCTGGGTGGTCGTAGTTTCGGTGGTTGCGTGCGGTCAGGGGCAGGTGTTTCAGGTCCGCGTAGTAGCGGTCCTGTGTGATCTCCAGAACACGGTCAGTGCCGACCCGTTCGATAATGGCCCTGGCGACGGTTGTCTTTCCGGAACCCGTGCCTCCGGCCACGCCGATGATCAGGGGGAGGTCCACAGGATAGGCTTCATGCCCACTCAAAACCAACTCTGCCGTGTCAGAGCCACTTCACGGTTTCGGCGGCGGTCGTGGCGTCTTCACCGTCGGGCGCCACCTCGAGGTATTTCTTGAATTGAGCCTTGGCGCCGTCGATGTCGCCACCCCGAAGCAGGACCATTCCATATTCGAACAGGCATTTCGGGAATTCGGGATCAGCGTCGAGGCACTTTTCCAGTAGCGGCTTGGCCTGGTCATCATCCATCGCGTTGAGAAACACGACGGCCTGGTTGAAAATGGAGGCGGGGTCTTCGGGATTGAGTTCCTGGTATAGCGCCATGAAGTGGGTGTGAGCCTCTGTGTCTCCGAGTTCCTCCGCTGCGTTGGCCGCGATCGCCACGCAACCCAGAGACTCATCGTCCTCTTCGAGGCAACGCTTGGCTGTTGCCAGAGCATTTTCGAAATTCCCGGTGTCGTACTGAACCTCTGCGAGGTATTCCATGGCCGGCAGGAGATCGGGGATGGCAGCCAGCGCCTGTTCGAACAGGGCCGCGGCCTCTTTCTTTTGGCCGGCTTTCAGCAGTTTTCGGCCCTCTTCGAGCTCCTTGTATCCAGGTTGCTCCGAGAGGTCCAGCACCTGTTGAGCAGTGACTTCGGCAACGGTCTTCAGTACAAACTCGAAGCGATTGTCCGTCGTGCCGACGGGGACCTTGAACTCCTGGTCTTGGCCGATGTACCCGGGAGCCGAGACATGGAAGATGTAGACTCTCGTCGCATCCAAGATCAGCGCCTTGAACGTACCGTCGCCCTTGACAGGAATAGCCTTTTCGAAGGTGGTCAGTTCGTCGGTGGTGTAGGTGATGGTCGCCGTCGGGACCGGGTTGCCGGCGGTGTCCGTGACGATGCCGAAAATTCGGGCTTGCGGGCCTGCCCACAGAGGTGCGGTTGTGAGGACGGCCATTGCCACGAGAGCCGCGTATTTGAGTTGTTTCATCTCTTCCTCCTGTCAGTTCATCTTTGAACACAGCGCGGTGCTCATAGCGTTTTCTTACCCAGCATGGCCAGCAAGACGTTCTTGGCGATAGTTGGATTTTCCCGAAGGCGTCTCATTGAGTAGGGATACCAGTCCCTGCCAAACGGCACATAGACCCGTAGGCGGTGGCCACCGTCGAGGATGATACGCCGAAGCCCCGGATCGACGCCGTACAGCATCTGAAATTCATACTGGTCCCGGTTGAGACCCAGTCGGTCGATCAGACTCATCGCGGCCCAAACCAGGTGGGTGTCGTGTGTCGCGATCCCGACATATGAGCCCGCCCTCAGGAGTTTCTCGACGGTGTAGGTAAAATTCTCCCTGATGGTTTCGAACCCGCCCCACGCCACGGCTCTGGGCTCGCGATAGATGCCCTTGCACATCCGAATATTCGGCGTCAGATCCATGATGCTGTTAATGTCGGCAACGGTTCGCCTCAAATACGCTTGGAGTACGACGCCGACGTGTTCGCCATGCTTTTTGACCATCGTTCGATAGATGCGCAGGGTCGGATCGGTCGTCGTGTGATCTTCCATATCGATCCGGAGGAAATTGTCCGTCGAAACGGCTTTGGCGGCGATGGCCCCTATGTTTTCGGCACAGAATGCCTCGTCGATCTTCATGCCCAGCATCGTAGGTTTGATCGAGACGTTGGAGTCCAGTCCCTCGGAGGCGATAACGTCGAAGACCTCGAGATACTGGTTGGTGTAGCCCGTAGCCAGCGACCGGTCCGAGACCTCCTCGCCGAGAATGTCGACCGTCGCCATGGCCCCTTCGTCCATGATGGAGCGGATCGCTCTCACGGCGTCCTCCACCGTTGAGCCCGCGACGTACGGCTTGGCAAAACGTGCGACGATAAATTTCGGGACCAGGGGGAGCCCATGGATCACCAGACTGTCAAAAATGCTCATCCAATACTCCTCGGGTCCGGCGTAAAAGCCGAAGCCCCGGCGAAAACCTCGAAAGCCCCGCCTTTCAACAAAGCCTGAACAGCCCGTCTCAAGGTGGCTCCGGTCGTGATCACGTCGTCAATCAGCAATATCGTCTGGCCCTGAATTACCGCCGGCCTGCGTACTGAAAACCGGCGGGGCCGGAGTCGTTTCCGCTCGGCACGCGATCGTGAAGCCTGGCGGTTGAGTCCATGGCGGCGGAGCGTCATCCAAAAAGGTCGGTCGATCACACCGGCGACGGCTCGGCCGAGAATCTCTGCCGCGTTGAAGCCGCGGTGAAGTCTGTGAAGGGTGTGCGAGGGAACAGCCGTGACGACGGTGACGTCCTCAACCCACGCCTCCAGGGAGATTCGGGCAGCCAGTCGGGATGCCAACACGGTGGCGACCTCATCATGTCCTCGATGCTTCAGGGTCAACACGGCGTCTCTGAGCGTGCCGTCATACTCACCCCACACGACGGTTCCCCGCTGAGGGACCGGGTCGGTGATGCAGGAGATACACGGCTCCGCCGGATGGTCGGCCGGTCCGCTGCAGGCAGCGCACCGGACCCCCCCCATCGGCACCAGAGAGGACCGGCAGGTGTCGCAGAGGCCACGGTGCGTCCCCAGCATCGGCCCCTGACAACAGGGACACCCGGCCGGTAAAAAGACCTCGAGGGCCGCAACGGCAGACCGTAAAGCGCACACGGGCCATCGTACCAGATGGGAACGGCCTCGAGAATACTTTCACAAGCGTTCTTGCGTTCGCCCCTACCACAGAAATCGCACGGTCAGCGTTTCGAGCCGGGGCGGGACCAGTGAACCACCTGTCCGCGTTGCGGATAGGAAGGCGTTGGTTCCAAACTCCGTTTGGCCGAGACGCCGACGCCCGAGTACCGAGCGAAGAAATAGGACGGGTCGCCCGTAATCTGGTTGACCACCGAAGCGTAGGGGTAGACGAAAGCATCAGCCGGCCCGTCGATCAGGTAGAAGACCAGGCTGCCACCGGTTACGGAGGTACGGAGGCGTCGTTGGAGGTGGCCGAAGGGAGGCAGGTCAAAAATCTGAGTATCGACGATAGCGCCATTCGCATCTTGAACATCAACCGCTACTTGAGTCCAAAAAGGCGTCCAGGAGGCCACGCCGATATTGCACCGGAAATCCAATCCGTCATTCAAGATTCCGGCTGCATAGCCGTAGGTCAGCCAATCCGTACCCTCGAGCAACGCAGCGCCGGGCAACGCCTGCCCGAATTCACCGAACCCACCCAATG
>DAOWGJ010000074.1 GCA_030637505.1 Holophagae bacterium | reverse complement strand
GTGCTGGACAGCCCAGAAACCCCCTACCAGCATCACAACAAAGGCCAGGGAAATCCAGTTGAAGTAATCGAAAAGAAAGACTCGGATTCGGTCTCCGAAAAAGTAGAGCAGAATGGCTTCGGCCATAAAACGGAGGCCGCGGGATGCCAGAGAGGCCAGCATGAAGATCTTGAAGTTGATCTTGAAGGCGCCGCCACCGATGGTGAAGACTTTGTAGGGGATCGGCGTCAGACCGGCGATTCCGGTGGCCCACGCATTGTAACGCTCATACAATTTCTCAACTGCGTGAATCTTGTTCTCGTTGAAGAATCGGTAGAGGATCGGCCGTCCGCCCCACTTCCCGATACCGTAACCCAGCCCGCCACCGAGTACGCTGGCGACGGTGCATATCACGCCGTAGACAAGGGCCATCTCCGGGTCCGCCACGCCGAGGGCGATCAGAAGAATGTCAGGCGGAAGCGGAAAGAACGAACTCTCTGCGAAGGCCAGCATGAAAAGCCAGAGACCCGGATGATCGGATGCCGCCAGACCCTCCATCCATCCAAAAATTCCCTCTTTCAACTGGTGGAGCCAGCTCATTGGAGCTTGTACCGGATAGACGGCGGAAGGATTTCGGAGGGCCGTAAAGTGCCGTTCGAGGCCCATTCGAGGCGCTGTACTGAGCGTACGAGCCGAAAATGGAACAAAGAACGGCCGTTACGGCACCCGAAAGGCACAGCTGATTCTATTCGGTACACGCTCATTGTTCGACATCCCAGCCGAAGCGTCCGATCAGGGGCACAAAAGTGGCCTCTCTCAAGTCTCGAGCCATGAATCTCTCTCCTCGTCGTTCGATGACCTTGAGAACCTGTTGCTCCCGCGGACCAACGGGCAGAACCAGCCGACCGCCGTCGCTGAGCTGCTGCAGGAGTGCTTCGGGAACATCGGGCGCGCCGGCAGTCACCAGGATCACGGCGTAGGGTCCCTGCGCCCTCCAGCCCAGAGTGCCGTCCATTGCCTTGACGCTGATGTTCTCGAATCCCAGAGCATCCAACCGCTGTTTGGCGCTTCGGGCCAGTTTCGGAATACGCTCGACAGTACAAACAAACCTGGCCAATCGCGCCAACACAGCCGCCTGATAACCCGACCCGGTTCCGATCTCCAGGACCCGGTCATCCGGACCAACCTGGGCGGCCTCTGTCATCGTCGCGACGACCCTGGCCTGAGAGATTGTCTGACCCTCACCGATGTTGACTGAGTTATCCGGGGAATAGGCCTGGGAGCGGTAGGCCTCAGGCAGGAAGAGATGCCGGGGCACCTCGCCCATCGCCTCGAGTACCCGTTCGTCCTTGATACCACCGGACCGAAGGGCGGCAACCATTTGCTGACGTTGAAACTGCCAACCGTCATGCACGATCTTTCTCCCTCACCCACGGCGGCTCGTCGGCTCGGAGCTCCTCGAGGAATACCGTGTCGGTCATGTCCAGGTGGAGAGGCGTAACCGAGGTCCATCCATCGCCGACCTCGTTGAAGTCGGTGCCCGGGATTCTCTCCCAAACCGGCTCCCCTCCGCCGATCCAGTAGATCGTCCTCCCGCGGGGATCCTTTTGCTTCAATACACCCTCCGTGTAGCGACGAACGCCTAGCCGGGTCAGTTTCAAGCCACGGGGCTCGGCCAACGGCACGTTGACGTTGAGCAGGGTGTCCTTCGGCAGTCCGTTTTCGAGGACCCATGCCGTCAATTCCCGAGCGACGCCGGCAGCGGCATCCCACGACATGCCCTTTCCGACAATCTGACTGACGGCAATCGCCGGCGCCCCGAGGATCACACCCTCGAACGCGGCGGAAACGGTCCCGGAATAGTGAACATCGACGCCCATGTTGGCGCCGCGGTTGATTCCGGAGACGACGATATCCGGCGGAGATCCGTTCATCAGACTGGAGATCCCCAGAGTCACGCAATCAGTCGGCGTTCCGTCGACCACGAATCGACGATCGCCCACCGACCGGACCCTCAAGGGCCGTTCCAGGGTCAGGGCATGGGAGACGGCCGACTGTTCGCTGTCCGGGGCGATCACCCACAGTTCGCCCAGTCCTTCCAGCGCATCGGCCAGCACCTGGATGCCCTCGGCGCTGAATCCGTCGTCGTTGGTCACAAGAATGCGTGGTCTGCTCGACATGCCGGGGATTATCTCCGCGCTTCGGCGTAAGGACAAGCCAAAGGCAAGGGAGGGCCCTGAACTGCAGGGTCTGCTGGAATTCGAGAGCGCCCCTCTCCAACGGGCGAGCGCCCCAACAACCGAATCTCGGCCGAAGGCATTAGGCCGCCGCTCGCCCTTTCTGCGGGACCGAGGGTTCCCTGTGTTTTCCACTCCGCTGCGGTCCCGTAGATAGGGGGACGCTGGCAGGTCTGAAGGGCCTGCCAGAAGGCCGGGGTCGGGAAACAGGCACCGGGACAACGACGGCGTCATCCCGCAGCTTTCCCCTGCGAAAACCCGAGAGCCAAAACCCAAAATTTTGCGCTAGACTGCCCCGCATCCGGTACATCAGTCGCCGGATTGAGGAGGCATCGATGTCAAAAGAAATTCTGCTTGGCGACGAGGCGATCGGGCTCGGCGCGATCCACGCCGGTATCAGTGGGGTCTATGGTTATCCCGGTACCCCCTCAACCGAGATCTTCGAGTTCATCGAACGCAAAACCAAGAAAAATGGTGACGTTCACGCATTCTGGTCGACCAACGAGAAGGTCGCGTACGAAGAGGCCCTGGGCATGTCGTGGGCAGGCAAACGCGTCCTGGTCTGCATGAAGCATGTCGGCCTTAACGTTGCCGCCGACGCCTTCATGAACTCGGCTGTTACCGGTACAAACGGAGGTCTGGTTCTGGCCGTGGCCGATGACCCCGGCATGCACTCCAGCCAGAACGAGCAGGACAGCCGGTACTTCGCACAATTCGCCCTGATTCCCTGCTTCGAACCCAAGAATCAGCAGGAAGGGTACGACATGATGCTCGAGGCCTTCGAACTGTCAGAGGCGCTGGAGATCCCCGTGATGGTCCGCCTGATTACACGCATCGCCCACAGCCGCTCCTCGGTGGACACCGTAGAGGCTCTTCCTCAGAACCCACTCAATCCGTCCAAAGAGATCAAGAGATGGACCCTGCTGCCGAACAACGCTCGGGTTCAATACAAGCATCTGACCGAAAAACAGCCCGAACTCCTCAAGCGATCCGAAAACAGCGTGCACAACGAATTGGAGCTTCGCGGGACCCGGGGCGTCATCTCATGTGGTCTGGTCGAGAACTATCTCCGGGAAAATCTCGACGAAGATCACGACCTGTCGATTCTTTCGATCCGGCAGTACCCCATCCCAGCGGAAAAGGTCCGAACTCTGGTCGAACATGTCGATGAACTGCTAATCCTCGAAGACGGATACCCCCTGGTGGAAAACACCGTGAGAGGCCTCTTCGGCCTGATCGGAACCGAGGTCAAGGGGCGAATGACCGGTGAGTTGCCGCGCACCGGCGAACTCAATCCCGACCTGGTTCGGGGGGCGCTGGGCCTGCCCAAGATCGAGGCAGCCCACAGCCCCTCCACCAACCTTGCGCTCCGCCCTCCCTCACTGTGCAAGGGCTGCCCCCACACCGACAGTTTCAAGGCTCTCAACGACGCCCTCAACACCTTCGAAGACCCGCAGGTCTTCTCCGACATCGGATGTTACACCCTGGCAGCCCTGCCGCCACTCGAGGCCGTTCACAGCTGTGTGGCGATGGGCGCCTCGATCGGAATGGCCGCGGGCGCAGCTCACGCCGGCTACAGCCCGGCGGTGGCTGCCATCGGTGATTCGACGTTCTCTCATGGAGGCATCACGCCGATGCTCTCCGCCGTCCAACAGAACGTCAACCTCAACGTTTTGATCCTGGATAACGACACGGTCGGCATGACCGGGACCCAGCGATCAATGTCGACCGGCCGCGCCCTGGACGACATCGTCCATGGTACCGGCATCGATCCCGAACACGTCCGGATCATCCTGCCTTTGCCGAAACACCACGACCAGAACGTCAAAATCATGCGGGAAGAACTGGCCCATGATGGACCCAGTGTCATCATCGCCCGTCGCGCCTGTATCGAATCGATCAAGGGTCATTAGGGGAGCAGACAGATGCAGAAAAACATCATCCTCGCCGGCGTCGGCGGCCAGGGCATTCTTTCCGTCGCCTACGTCTTCGACAACGCGGCCCTCGATGCCGGGTTTTACTTCAAACAGGCCGAAGTGCACGGAATGGCCCAGCGCGGCGGCGCGGTGCAATCCAACCTCCGCTACTCCGACGCCAAGATTCACTCCGACCTGATCCCCGAGGGCCGGTGTGACATGGTACTCGCGGTGGAACCTCTTGAGGTCATGCGGTATTGGCACTACCTCAAGCCTGACGGGTGGGTCGTGACCTCGATCACCCCCTTCGTCAACATTCCGGATTACCCCGAAATCGACACGCTGCTTACGGACCTCGCGGCCTTCCCCAACATCGTGATGGTCGACACGGGGCATCTTGCCCGTGCAGCCGGAAACCTCAGATCCCAGAACATGGTCACCGTCGGGGCCACCTCCAACCTCTTGGACTTCACCGAGGAGCAGCTCCTCAAACACGTCGAAGGGCTTTTTGCGCGCAAGGGCGAGAAGATTGTCGCCGTCAACCGCAAGGCCTTCCTGTACGGAAGGGCCGCCGGCGCCTTCTTCCGAGCCCTGGTCGACAGTGGACTTGATGCATTTAAGGCCGCCAAACTGTGTTCCAAGATCAAGCCGGAGACCCTGGCGGTCGAATATGCTGCAGCATGGGTCGAACGGCTCCGGAACAACGGCGCCCTGCTCGACACCATTCTGGAAAGCGGATCTAACGTCAGTGCGGAGGGCCCCTAGCACTGCCGACCGGACAACTGATAGCTGACAGCTGACAGCTGATAGCTTCCAAAAAGGAGGACGTTATGACTCCAAGTAATTTCGAGGTCATCGAAAATCTCTTCAGGTCAGCTCAGGCCGACGGACGGTCGGTATTGCTCGAACACGAATGCTACCGACTGCTGGTGGAAACCGGCGCCGAAGCCGCGCCCGAACACATCCTTATCCCGGCCGACGCGCATCCGACGCCCGGGGATCTCGAGGCCGTTCCCGGCGACATGGTCGTATTGAAGGTCGTCTCCCCCGACATCACCCACAAGACCGAGGCCAAGGGTGTTCGGATCATCGCCAAGGAGATGGGGGCGGTCGAGGCGACCCATGAGTTGATGGTCATGCAGGTCCCCAAGACCTATGCCGGATACCTCGAAGGCCACCAGGGAGAGATCCCGCCGGACCTCCGGGGCTTGTCCAGCGCCGGTCTCGAGAACCGTCTGGGAAAACGCCTGGTCGGAATATTGATGTGCCGTTTCATGAAGGTGGATGCCCAGGGTTTTGCGACAGAACTCTTCGTCGGCATTCGTAATACCGATGAGTTCGGGCCGATCATTTCGGCAGGCCTCGGCGGGGTCGAGATGGAGGTCCTGGCAAGAGAGACCCGAGAGGGGACGGCAGTAGCCATCGCCCCAACCGGCTTAATTGATGGTGCAGGTTTTCTGGAGTTATTCAAACGCACGCTGAGCTACCGTCGTCTTTCCGGCTTGATGAGAGGATCTCGCCGCCTGGTGTCGGACGCCATCCTCGAGGAGTGCTTCGAGGCCTTTATCCAGTTGGCCAATCAGTTCTCGGAGAACAACCCGGAGGCTGAATTCCACATTGAGGAATTCGAGGTCAACCCCTTCTCCGTGGTCGGCGCCCGGCTGGCGCCACTCGACGGATTGTGCCTCTTCGCCCCTGCCTCTCGCCCTGCTCTGGAGAGGCCGATCCACAAGATCAAGAGCCTGTTGGAGCCAAGCTCTGCCGCCATCATCGGCGTCTCGGCTCGGAACATGAATATGGGTCGAATCGTGCTCGGCAACATCCTAGGTGGAGGCTTCGACCGGGACCGAATCACCGTTATTCGCCCTGACACCGAGGAGATCGACGGCGTCCGCTGCGTCGCCTCGATCGCCGACCTCCCGGAAAAGGTCGATCTTTTCGTAGTTGCCGTCGGCGCCGACCAGGTTCCAAGCGTCATCGACGAATTACTGGACCACGACAAGGCCGAGGCGGTCATCCTGATACCTGGAGGCCTCGGCGAAAAGTCCGGCAGCGAGGATCTGGCCCGGCAATTGGAAAAGCGGATTGAATCTGGTCACAAGGCAGCCGGCGGCGGCCCGATTTTCATCGGCGGTAACTCCCTGGGGGTTATCTCCCAACCCGGCCGCTACGACACGATGTTCATCCCGGAGACCAAACTCCCCAAGAGCCGCGGCGACCACTCCCGCAACACCTGTTTCCTCTCTCAGTCCGGCGCCTTCATCATCGCCAACTTGAGTCGCATGCCCTGGTTCGATCCGGCCTTCGCCCTTTCAATCGGTAATCAGATTGATCTGACGGCCTCCGATCTTCTGACCTTTATCAAGGATGACCCCCGCATCGAGGTCTTCGGCGCTTACATGGAGGGCTTTCGCCGAGGCGACGGCCTGGCCTTCGCACGCGCCGTCGAGGAGACCGTTGCCATGGGCAAGGACGTCGTCCTTTATAAGGCCGGACGGACATCCGAAGGCCGTTCCGCAACGGCAGGACACACCGCGTCGGTCGCGGGCGACTACGCCGTCTGCAAGGCTGCACTGGAAGAGGCCGGCGCCTGGGTAGCGAAGGACTTCAACGAGTTTTCCGATCTCCTGCGCCTGTGTACTCATTTCCGAGGTATGTCGATCGGGGGCAACCGGGTCGCCGCAATCTCCAACGCTGGATTCGAGGCCGTCGGCATGGCTGACGCGATCAGGGTTGGGAGAGCCGAAATCATCCTCCAACCGTTCGGAGGCGACACCCGGAGGCGCCTGGAGGAGATCCTGTTCCATTTCAAACTGGACGGCCTGGTCGACGTCAAAAACCCCTTCGACATCACCCCAATGGCCTCAGACGAGACCTACGCCCAACTGATGGGCGCCATCCTCGACGATCCCACGATCGACGGAGCCGTGGTCGGCATTGTGCCTCTGACTCCGGCCCTTCAGACCCTCCCGGGAGATCCCGGCGCCCGGCAATCGATACACAATCCCTCGTCGGTCTGCCAACTCCTGCCCCAGATCGCTCGACAACGAGGCAAACCGGTCGTCATCGTCATCGATTCGGGTGAGCTTTTCGACCCGATGGAAGCGGCCCTGGTTGAGGCCGGCCTGCCGGTCTTCCGGTCGGCCGATCGAGCGATGAGGGCCCTGTGTCGGTGGATGGAGATCAAGGTCCGGCGTTAGGATTCAGGGACAGCATCGTCCTGCTGCTTCCTGAGCTTCTTGAGGGCGGCTGCAAGCGGCCCCCAAATCAGGATGAGATGAAGTCCTGCGCCGGTGCTCAGCAAACTCAACACCTGGGTTTTGTCCGCAACGTCCCCCATCTTCAGCGATGCGCCGATGATGGTCACTCCCCAGATCACGGCACTGCCGATGATATACGGTCCGAGAATCTGTTTCTTCATACATCCTCCCGGGTGACAGTGTATATCCTCCCGCTGACCCGTGAGTATCAGTGGTGCCTCGTCTTGAATTCTGATGTGAATTCCAGGTGTTCGAGCGAACGCCAAACCTGGTGCC
>DAOWGJ010000025.1 GCA_030637505.1 Holophagae bacterium | reverse complement strand
GATTCAGAGGATACCTCGACCGCGAGCTCCGGCGCGAGGTCGATAAGATGCAGCGGGACTACCTGGCTTCAGAAGTCGACCGCGCCCGACATGGGATCCAGGCAAAGGTTCGAAACTGGTCCCGCAAGGGCGCACTGGATCACCTTGACATCGCATCGACCACCGAGAAGTTGCTTGATCGCCTCGCCAACCGGATCCGTCACGCTGATTACGGTTCGTCGGGTTTCTTTGATGCGGTCAAGATTGGCGAGGCCGAATTGGAAGAACTCTATCGCTTCGACCTCGAACTGTCCCTGAACGTCGAGGCGCTGGCCGGGCAGATAGCCGCCTTGCCGGCGGCGCCCAACGAGGAGTCCCTGTTCGGTCTTCTGGACGGGGTTGAAAAGGCCGACCGCTTCTTTGACGAACGGTCTACCAAGATTGAAGATGTGACACAGAAAGGGGTTTCGTGATGGGCCTCAAACTGGAAGTACTGGAACATTTCGACCCGACCGGAGAAGAAATCGTCTACAGATTGCCGCCGCATGGCTCCGCCGACATCAAACTCGGCGCCCAGCTGGTGGTTCAACAATCCCAGGAGGCGGTCTTCTTCCGTGACGGCCGGGCCTTGGACGTCTTCGGTCCTGGTCGCCACACTCTAGCCACCCAGAACATCCCAATGCTGACAAAGTTTATCGCGAAACCTTTTGACGGGAAATCCCCCTTCCGGGTGTCGATTGCCTTCGTCAATAAACGGACGTTTACCGATCAGAAGTGGGGCACTCGGGAGCCGGTTGCTTTCCGAGACTCCGAACTGGGCATGGTCCGGCTCCGTGCCTTTGGAAACTACGCCTATCGCATCGCCGACAGTCAGCTGTTCGTCAACACAATCGTTGGGAACCAGGGCCTGTTCGACACCGACCGGCTCGAAGATTTTTACCGAGACATCATCGTGTCCCGGCTCAACGATCTCCTCGGTGAATCGCTGAAAACCATCTTCGACCTGGCCGCGATGTATGACGAACTGGCCGTCGCCGCCAAGGCCCGCCTCGCGGAGGATTTCGGGAAATACGGCGTCGATCTGACCGACTTCTATATCAATTCGATCACGCCTCCGGACGAGGTCCAGGCCAAAATCGACGAGAGAGCCTCGATGGGCGCCATCGGGGACATGAACACCTACATGCAGTTCAAAGCCGCACAGGCCATTCAGGATGCGGCCCAGGCCGGCGGCGAAGGCGGCGGCGCGGCCAGCGCGGGCATGGGGCTCGGACTGGGCGCCGGTTTCGGCGCCATGATGCCGGGCATGATTACCAATGCCATGCAACAGGCAGCCCAGGGAGGGGGAACCCCTGCCCCACCGGCTCAACCGACCCCACCCGCCGCGGCTGCTGCTGGGGCTGCGGCCGCTGCAGGGTCATTTTGTACCGACTGTGGCGGCGCCGTGCCCGACCAGGCCAAATTCTGCCCCAACTGCGGGGCCAAGCAGGCCGGCCCGGCCGTATGTTCCGGTTGCGAACAGCCTCTGCCTGCAGGATCGAAGTTCTGTCCCAACTGCGGAACCAAGACTGAGGTCTGAATATTGCGGGTTAAGTGCTCCCAATGCGGCGCCGGAATCCCGGTACCGGCGGACACCGGCCTCCTTCAATGCCCCTTTTGTGACACCGCGCTGGTAGTCGATGCCGGGGACACCCTGTTCCGGGTCGTGACACCCCCTACGATTAACGCCTCTGGGGCCGTTGATCACTTGAGGAGGTTCATGGCAGGAACGCAAACGGTTGCCGACCTGGACGCCAAGGCGCGGATCGGTGACCCGGAACTCCTCTATTTCCCTTTCTGGGCGTTCCGGATCGCGACGGACGCCGGCGAGCAGGTCGTTCTGGAACCGGCTGCCCCTTCGTCCCTGCAAGGGATGCAGAAGATGACCCTTCCTCCCGGTGACACTCGGAGTTGGACGGACGATATCGGCGGGGGCACGCCGGTGGTGCAACCCGAAGTGCCACAGAACACCGCGCGTCAATGGATGGTGTCCCGCCTGGGCGAAGTTCAAGTGCTCCGAACCGTCCTCTACCACCTTCCGATGTTCCGGTTCTCATACGATTACAGGGGCCGGTCTTACCGAGCAGCTGTCGACGGCGTCAGCGGACAGGTCTTCCCGGCAGACTTTCCCGCAAAGGCGGAGGCACCTTTCGTCGCAGTGGCGGCGCTGGCGATCGGCGTGTTTTCGATAGAAGGGCTGATCGTCTCCAATCTACTGCTCAAAGCAGTGGTCTACTGTGTGTCGGCCGTACCGATTCTCCTGCTGGCCTGGTGGATCAGCCGAAAGGTCTAAACCAGAACGATGACGGATTCCCGACCTCCTCCGGTGCCGAAACCACACACGGTCAAGGGCTTGGTTTGTGCCTCGTGCGCCGGCTCCGTCGATGTCGAGGAGGGCTTGACCACGGTCGTCTGCCGGTACTGCGGGACAGGTCAAGCTGTCGTCGGCCGCCGGGGTACGCGGCGGATGATGGTGCTGGACCGTATCTCCCGGGACAGTGCGGCCCAGGAGATTCTGAAGTGGTTTCGCAAAGGCATCCGAAAAGAACCGGCCCTCAAGCGTGAGGTTGTGCTTGAAGAGAGCTTCCTGGCGTGGTTTCCCTTTATCCGGGCACGCTGTGACGTTATCGGGTGGGTCCTCGGCGTCGATGAACGCAGGGTCAAACGCGGCAATCGCTGGGTCACGGTCCAGGACCCGGTAGAGAGACAGGTCTCCGAGACCATCGATCAGACCTTGGCCGGCGCCGACATGTCGGAGTTTGGAGTGGCAAGGGTCAACCTGGCCGGAGATGAAATCCTCCCGCTCGACGAGGACAGGCTTCGGGCCAGAGGCATGGTCTTTCGTCCCAACCGGGCGGAGGACGAAACGGCTGACGCGGTCATCCAACAGGCGCTGGAGAGGATCAAGACCAGCTCCATGCCCGACAAGACCTCATTTTCCTGGTATGCAGCGATGCGGCGAAGGACCGACTTGATTTTCTATCCACTGTGGGTGATCAGGTACTCGTTCCGTCAACGGACCTATCAGGTGCTGGTCGATGCAGAGGACGGGACCATCGCCTACGGCAAGGCCCCCGGGAACCATCTCTGGCGTGCCTTTTCTCTGGTCGGTTCCTGCGCCGTCGCTTGCTTCCTCGGAACGACCCTTCTCCAACATTTCGGCGGCCTGATCCGGTCCGAAAACGGTTTGATCGGCCTGGGCGTCATCGGCCTCCTTCTGGCTGCTTTCATCCACTGGGGCTTCCGCCAGTTCAGATCGGGCGGGGTCATCGAGGAAGGCACTGGATTGGTCAAGGATCATTCGCAGGATTCACTGATGGAGAGCCTCCAATCCATCACGAACGGGCTGAAATAAGTGGGCTTTCATCTGATCAACCTCGACTGTCCGGCTTGCGGTTCGGCAATGACCGCGGGGCCCCACGACATCATCTTCTTGTGTCGCCACTGCGGCAGCGGCGCCGTTTTGGGCGACACCGAGCTCGAACTGGTCGAAAGCACCGCCTTGTTGCCCGTGCCCGGGCGGCGAGCGATGCTTTGGCGGCCCGGGTGGTCGATTGAAGCCGACGTTGTGGTCGATGATCGGCGAGGCATTGGTGGTCGGGTCACGCCGGGATGGTCTTCGCTGAGGAAATTCATCATTCCGGCATTCTCTCTCGATCTGCAGGACCTGACACCGCTGGCCCGCGCCCTGTCTTCGGCCGCCGGCACCACCCGAGAGGTTCCCAAAGAGCCGTGTCAAGGCGGCACCCTGGACCTGGTGGACGCGTTGGTCTTTATTCGGTACCTGATTGTCGGCGCCGAAGTTGAACGGCCTGACGATCTGGCCACCGTCAGGGTAGAGATCTCCGCGGTCAACCACCGTATCGTCGCGTTGCCCTTCCAAAAACACGACGAACGGCTACGGTGCGCTGTCACCGGCACAATTATCCGGGGGAAATAGCCACAAAGAGACACAAAAACGGAAGGGATCAGGCCGCTGGGCCAGGGAAGCCCACGATGTGTTGAAACCATGATTTGGAATTGAAATACCAGGAGCAGAACCAGTGGCCAGATCTCTATTTTCAACACCTTCTTTGCGTTCCCTTTGCGGTCTTTGCGTCTTTGCGGTTCAACTGTCTTCGTGTCTTAATTAATGTATTCGCTACCGGGTTCGGTAGAATCAGTTATGCGGGTTCGACTCGAGGTGGTTGAGGGACCGGAAGCCGGTCGCTTCTTTGAATTCAGCGAGGCGGACTCCTTCCTGGTCGGGCGGTCACCCAAGGCTCATTTTGTTCTGAAACCTACGGCCGACCGCCAAATCTCCCGGCATCATTTCCTTTTGGACATCCGCCCGCCCAGATGTCTGATTCAGGACCTGGACAGCAAAAACGGCACCTTCGTCAACCACCGGAAAATCCGGCGGCAATTCCTTGAAGACCGTGACGAGATCAGAGCCGGACAGACAGTCATTCGTATCCGATTTCTGGAGGGGGTGCCGGAACCCGTTCCCCTCTCTCCCTTGCAGCGTTCGACGGTTCACTCATGCACGTTGCCCGACGGGAGCCCGAGCGCCCCGCAGGTCCGGCCGCGGACTCCGCCGCTCCCGCAGGAGGGTTCGTTCCTCTGTTTCGGTTGTGACAGGGACCTCAGTCGTTGGGCGCGGGCAGATGGATGGGCCGAGGAGCTGCCTGATTCTCGTTATCTCTGTCCAACCTGCACAGCGGCCCAAAGATCGACCAATGTCGGCCGGAAGAGCATTGGAAATTACCGCATCCTCAGAGAACTGGGACGCGGAGGCATGGGCGTGGTCTACAAGGCCGTGCATGAGCCGACGCGACGCCTCTGTGCAGTCAAGGAGATTCTCCCCGATGCGGCGACGGACGACAAGAGTCTCAAGCTTTTCGACCGGGAGATCGGGGTTCAGTCGATGGTCGTACACCCCAATTTGGCCCGGATTCTGGAACGGGGCCGTGAGGAAGATCATCTGTTTTTCTCCGTCGAGTATCTCGAGGGTGGCGATGCCCACAGTCTGGTGGCTGAGATCTTCAGAGGACCGGTCAAGCCCGGCCTGGCCTCCAAGATTGCCTGTGACATCCTCCGGGGGCTTCAGGCCCTTCACGACCATGGATTCGTACATCGTGACCTCAAGCCCAGGAATTTCCTTCTCAGTCGAGCCTACAACGATCCCCTGATGTCGGCCAAGATCACAGACTACGGCCTCGCCAAATCCTTCGAGGAGGCCGGGAACTCGATATTCGACTTCACACGGGTCGGTGAGGTTGCCGGTTCTATGATGTTCATGGCCCCCGAACAGATTCTCGACTACCGATTCGTCAAACCTCCGTCTGACGTCTACTCCGTTGGAGTCAGCCTCTACTTTCTCCTGACCAGAAAATTCTCCATCGATTTTCCCAATGCGCCCTCACCCGGTGGTGGAGGCCGAGCCCAGGGCCAACCCCGGCACCCGATCCGCGCGATGATCGAAGATCCACCGATTCCGATCCTCGACCGCCGTCCGGAGCTCCCCCCCGACTTGGCCGCCGTTGTGGATACTGCCGTCAGAAAAGACGTCGACGGACGTTTTGCAACGGCGGATCAGTTTTTGGAGGCTCTTGAGAAGGCCCTCCCGGAGGAGCCTTCTATATGACCGGCGTGGGCAAACGCCTTGACCATGCCCTGGCCGCCAAGGATTGGATTTCGGCCCTCGACCTCTTGAGGACCTGGGCCACCGAGCGCCCTGATGACGCCAACGGCTGGTTCTGGACCGCGTACTGCCTCGAACGGCTCGGCCGGGTCGACCAGGCGGTGGAGGCCGCTCGAAGAGCCTGCTCCCTGGACCCGGACGACCATCGCGTCTCCATGCTGCTTGCACGGATCGAGGCGTCTGATCCGGACGCATCGCCTGAAGTCGACGATGAGGTCCCGGCGACTGAAGCCGCACTCGACAGCGGCCCTGCCCCGACCGAAACAGGCCGTGGTGGAGCCACTGCCAGGGTCGAATTGGCCGGTACATCCCTGTGGCGAACCGGCGATGTCGTCGAGGGACGCTACGAGGTCCGCGACGTTCGACGCGGTGGCATGGGCGAGGTCTATTTTGTATTCGACCGCGCCCTCGCCTTGGATTTGGCGGTCAAGACCCCTCTTCCCAAGACCCTGGCGACGGCCAGCGGCCGCCTTCGTTTCCTGAGAGAGGCCGAAGCCTGGATCGGCCTCGGGCTACACGTCAATATATGCACCGCATACTACGTCCAGGAGTTGGGAGGTCTCGCACGACTGTTTATCGAACTGATCGACGGTGACGGCCTCGACGTCTGGATGAAGAGCAAGAACGCCAGGTCCTTGACCGGACGGCTGGATATGGCGATTCAAGTGGCATCTGGCGTACACCACGCCCACACGTTCGAATGGGTTGACGAGGCAGGCGCTCATCATCATGGCCTGGCGCACCGCGACCTCAAACCCGCGAATGTACTTGTCGGTTCGGACGGCATCGCCAAGGTGACCGATTTCGGATTGGTCGGGCGCGGTTTCATTTCGGAGGAGACCGCCGTCGAGGGGTCCGAGGATTTTCAGACCGCCACTGCACCCGTGGACGGCATCTGGAAGACGGTGACCCTCGGCGGTGGGCTGATGGGCACGCCCCCCTACATGCCGCCGGAGCAGTGGGATGGCGGCCACGCCGCGGGCAAGCCGGCCGATGTCTACGCTTTCGGGTGCATCCTCTTCGAGCTGTTCTGTGGGCGCCGGCCCTTCGTCCTTTCCGAAGCTGGCCGCAGAGCCCGCGTAGAAGCCCAGCTGGCCGCCATGGAGGACATGCACCGGCTCTCCCAGCCTCCCCAGCCCCGAACACTCAACCCCAAAATTGACAACGGTCTCGCGGATTTGATCCTTCAGTGCCTGGAAAAGGACCCCTCGACGCGACCGGCGTCATTTGAGGAAATTCGTGCGCGGCTGGTTGACATCTTCGCCAGGGTGACGGCCCATTCTTACCCCAGACGGAACCCCAAGGCACGGCAACTTCTCGGCGATGCGCTGAATAACCAGGGCGTGTCATATGCCACCCTGGGGCAGGACATCAGGGCGGAACGCGCGTGGGAAGAGGCTCTGGCCAACGACCCTCGCCACATTGAAGCGACATTCAACCTGGCGATCTTCCGGTGGCAATACCAGGGTTCCGGAAATGCCGAGACTCTGGCTCGAATGGAAGAGGTTCTCAGGGGTGAAGCACCACCGTGGAAGGCCCGTCACCTCGCCGGCAAACTGTGCCTGGGGGTTGGCGATTGGCCGAAGGCCCTCGAACACCTGAGGAGTGCACATCATGGTTCCGACCGTATGCCGGAGGTCGCCCGAGATTTCGCGGTCGCCTTGTGCACCCAGAGGGACTCTGAAGACCGGGACGCCAGTTTCCGGGAGGCCGTCGAAGTGCTGGCTCGCTGCGGCGGCCCCCTGAGATCCGATCCCGTCCTGTTGACGACCTATGCCCTGGCGATGCAGCATCTCGGCCAGGACAGCAAAGCCGGTGGCCTCTACAAAGAGGCCCGCCGCCACGACCCGAAGCTGCCCGATGACCTTGCGCACGGCGCCCGCCGCCTGATCCCCGGATTCAACTTCGTCAAACGTCTCGAAGGCTTTTCCGGACGAGTCCTCCATGTGGCCATCGACCCGACCGGACGCCGGGCGGCCACGGTTCTCCACGACGGCGGAGTCTGCATTTGGGACACGGCCTCGGGCGAGATCGAACGCATGCTCCGACCCCCTGGCGGTCGTCCCCGTTGCCTGGCGATCTCCCCGGACGGCGCCCAGGTGCTGACAACCTCGGAGGGCGATCCAATCACGACCTGGGATGCCGGGACCGCGCTTGCCCAACATCGCCTTCAGGCCCATGCGGGTTTCCTCAACGCGCTGGAAATAGCCAGGGATGGCCGGCAAGCTATCGGTGTTGGGACAACGGGAAAATTGAATATCTGGGATTTCGAGAGTCGTTCGTTGATCAGAGCCTACCCGATCCACAACGGCTTTCTGACCTGCCTGGCCCTCTCTGATGACTGTAAGACCGCAATCGCCGGCGGCAGTGCCGGCAAGGTCCTGGTCGTCGACCTTGACGACGGAGAGATTATCAGCCGGCCGGACCGTCACCACGCCTGCGTCACTTCAGTTGCCATCTCCCAAGGGGGGCGCATCGCAATCTCAGGCTGCGAGGACGGAGAGATCCGGGTGTGGGACATCCTCGAGGGATGCATGCGCCGCGTATTGCGGGGCCACCGCGGCAGCATTCGTCATCTTGCTGTCGATGAGACCGCCTCAACCTGTCTTTCGGCAGACTCTACGGGGACACTTCGGCTCTGGAACTTCAGCTCCGGCTACCTTCAGGCCTCCATTCCCGTAGCTGGGGAGGTGCTCTGCGGCGCGGCATCAATGGACTGGAACACCGTCCTGATCGGCCACGGCGCGGCCGGCTTGACCCATTTCGATTTCGGCATCGTGCCCAAACCCCTCCTGACGTGGGCCGTCGCCTCTCCCGTAACGGTCAGAGAAGCGGAAGATCGGGCCAAGCGATTTGCGACTCACCTTTCGGGTGCCCGATCCCTGCTCGCCGAGGAGGATCCCGCGGGCGCCATAGAGAAAATCAGCCTTGCACGGTCTATCCCCGGCTATGGCCGAAACGAGGAAGCACTGTGTCTGGCAGCTGAAGCAGGCGCTACCTTTCCCCGAGACGGTCTCAATGGGGCGTGGGCGGAGGACGAATTCTCACTCCATCAGGCCAAGGTCAATTGCCTCCGTACCAATCCAGTCGGCGAGACCGTCTTGACCCTCGGCGCAGATCGTCTTGTACTCCTTTGGAGCCTCACCGGCGGATCGATCCTCCGTTCCCTCGAACCGGTCGACGCTCCAGAGTTGTCCGCGGCCTTTCTCCCCGAAAGTGATCATTGTGTCACCGGGGGTTTGGACAATGTTCTGCGTCTCTGGGATCTCGGCGACGGAACCTGCATTCGGACACTCGAGGGGCACAAGGCCCAAATCAACGATCTCGCCGCGGCCGGCAGCCTGATCGTCAGCGGTTCTTCCGATCAAACCGCCCGCGTTTGGGACGCTCACACCGGCGTCTGCCTCCAGGTTTTCGACGGTCACTCAGGTGAGATCCTGGCTGTAGCCTTCTCCCCTGACTCGCAGATCTGCGCCTCAAGCGGCGAGGATCAACTCCTGCTGTGGGACCCATTGACCGGGAGGGACATCCTCGCCCTCGGCGGACACGACGAACCGCCCTCCGCCATCGCATGGTCTGATGACGGCAGGAACCTGCTCTCCGGGGCACGAGACGGACAACTACGGTTGTGGGACGTCACCAACGGTCACTGCCTCCGAACAGTGGAGGTTGGACAAGGCGTCGCCTCATTGGCCCTGTCACCCGATGACCGATTCGCCCTGACAGGAGGTCAGGAAGGGGCCGTTCAAATCTGGGATATCCGGGCGCGACGGTGTTTGAGGACCTTTGACGGCCACGTCGGCCCGGTACACTCGGTGGCGTTTACCGCAGATGGACAACGTTGTCTCTCAGCCGGCGAAGACTGTTCCGTCCGGCTCTGGTACCTGGACTGGCACACTGCCCCTGAGGAAGGGATCGGCTGGAACGAGCAGGCGATGCCCTACCTGGAGATCTTCCTCTCCCAACAATCCGCGGGCTCGGATGGACCGAAATGGGGAGATGAGGATTTTCGCCGGCTGCTCGACGATCTGGCCAGGCGCCGCCTCGGCCACCTGAGCCCCGATGAGGTGCTCCTCAATCTCGAGCGATTGGCGGCCAGTTGGAGCGAACGAGACCCAACCGTCACCACAATGACCCGCGCCACCCGCCGCCGGGGACCGGTATCAGCCACACGCCGGAAAAAGGCCCGAGAGAGACTCGTTTGGAGATCCATTGTCGCCCTCGCATTCCTGGCCTTGATCCTCGTCATCAACGCTGTGATCTCCTCGACCCGTCTCAGCATCGAGCCCGGGCGAAAGGCCGCCGTCCGGCGATCGGCCCTCGAGACCCGCGTTCCCTACAGCATTCGTCTCGGCCCTGCGACGTCCTGCGATCCCGGGAGTTTTCGGAACTACCTCGAAACCTTCATCGACGGCACTGAGGAGCCGGTCGTCGTTGACACTGCGGCTCGTTGCCTTGCGGAGCTTCAAGATTCTCGAACCGTCGTACCCCTGCTCGATCTTCTTCGGCCACCTGATTCTCCCGATGAATATGGATCCGAAGCGGACCTCTATCGGGTGCCGGCCTCCCTTGAGGATGTTCTCTCGATCCTGGTGCCCATCGGTGACAACGGTCGTCGCGAACTCCAGGAAGCCCTCGTTGACGCTGATGGTACGGTTCGGCAAACGGCAGCCCGGGCGTTGGCCGCCAACGGGAGTCAACGGGCGATCTTGACTCTGGTGGAGTCGGCCGAGGATCGGGAACCTGTTGTCCGGATCGCCGTTTCCCAGCCCCTGGAGATGATCGTCACCACGGGCGTCATCTCCAAAGAGCAGGCCTTCGAGTTGTTCGAACAGATGGCCGGGGACACCTTTCCCGAGGTTCGGGCCAATGTCGCGGAAGGCCTCGGGATCTTCAGGGGTTCACGGGCACGCCGACTGCTCGAAGCACTGGCACAGGACGTAGACCGTGACGTCGCCCGGGCGGCGGAGAGGACGTTGGCGGAATTTGATGAGGCACGGTGAGGATCAAGGGGTTAGTCTTACCGGTGAAATTCTATGTTGGAGGCACAACAGCTTCATTCGGACCCTGAGCTCATTGCTAAAAGCTACCGGCTTACAGCTCCCGCTTCCGCCATCCTCCGTACCCGGGTTGCCAGCATCGTGTTGCGCTGCCTGACACTCTCTGTCCGAACAGCTCGGCCCAGCGCACGCTTGCTGCCGACCAATACGACCAACCGCCGGCCCCGCGTCACCGCGGTGTAGAGCAGATTCCGTTGCAGCATCAGATGATGTTGATCATGAAGGACCACCACCACCGCCGGATACTCGGACCCCTGGGCTTTGTGAATGGTACAGGCATACGCGACATTGAGGTCTTCGAGATCCTCCGACTGGTAGACGATTGCCCGGCCGGAGAAATCGACGGTCAGTTCCCGCTCTTCAACATCGAGGGACACGATCCGCCCGACATCCCCGTTGAACACATCCAACTCGTAATTGTTTCTCAGTTGCATGACCTTGTCGCCGTCCCTGAAGACTCTGGACCCGACGGTGACTTCCGGCCCGCCGGGGGGCGCCAGGATCTCCTGGAGTCGCTCATTGAGCCGGGAGACACCGGCCTCCCCACGGTGCATCGGCGCCAACACTTGAATGTCTGTCAGAGGATCCAGACCAAAACGTTTGGGAATTCTCGATGCAGCCATCTCCACTGCAACCGTAGCCGCCTCCCCCACATCCGAACGCACCGCAAAATAGAAGTCCGCCAGCTGGTCCGGCGAAGCATACACCGGCATCTGGCCGCGGTTGATCCGGTGGGCGTTCTCGGCTATCAGACTCCCCTCCCCCTGTCGGTAGATCCGCTGCAGCCTGATCACGTCGACAACGCCTGAGGTGATCAAATCGGCCAGCACATCGCCTGGACCGACCGAAGGCAGCTGATCGGCGTCGCCCACCAGAACCAGGCGGCAGCCCGAAGGCACGGCCTCCACCAGGCGGGCGCCCAGTTCGACATCCAGCATCGACACCTCGTCGACCACGACGCAGTCCGCTTCGAGCGGATGTTCGGCGTTGCGCGCCCAGACCCGTTCGACGGGATTGAACTCAAGCAACCGGTGCAGGGTTTTGGCTTCCTTGCCCGACGCTTCTTCCAACCTCTTGGCGGCCCTCCCCGTCGGGGCCGCAAGCAGGATTTTCAATCCGCACCGTCCCAGGATCTTGACCAGGCCCTTGACCAGTGTGGTTTTCCCGGTGCCGGGGCCACCGGTGACGATCGTGACCGGACGCTCGATTGCCGTGACCAGAGACACCCGTTGTTCCTCGGCCAGGACGAGGTCGACGGCGTCGGAAAACCACTTCACCTGCTTTCGGGCATCGATCGTTTCTCCGGAATTCACCTTCGATCCAACAAGCCGAGAAATACCCGTCGCCAGAGTGTCCTCCGCGCGGTCCAGCCGGGCAGTAAACACCGCGTCGCTCCCTGCGGATCTGGATCGGACCACAACATGCCCGGATCGTCTCAGTCCCTCGAGAATCCCCTCCAGATCTGAGAGCGGTTGGTTGAGAAGGCCCCGAGCCTGGGCAACAATGTCCTCCTGGGGGAGGAAAAGGTGACCGCCCAATGCCGCCTGCGACAGCGTGTGAAGCAACCCGGCGGCCAATCTCTCGGGGGCGTCGGGGCTGATGCCGAGTTTTTGTGCGATCCGGTCGGCCGTCAAGAAGCCGACGCCGAAGACCTCTTCGGCCAGCCGATAGGGATTCTCTCGAACGACCGCCAGGGCGGAGTCTCCATACCGGCGATGTAGCCGGACGGCAATGCCGGGAGCGATCCCGTGTCCCGCAAGGAAGACCATGATCCGTTGAATGCCGCGGTTCTTCGCCCAGGAGGCGCTGATCTTCTCGACCGTGGCCGGATTCTCTTCGGGAACCGTGACGGAGGGCAGTCCTCGCGGTGGAGACCTCAGACGCGCGAGGGCCTCCTGGTCCCAGTGGCGCGTCCGGTTGACCGGGGAAGGTCCCTCGTCTCCCCGGACGCTCGCGCCGACGGAGAGCAGAGCGTACAGGAATGCCCGCCACCCAACCGTTCGGAGCGAGCGAGCGCAACAGCGAAGACGTCCCGCCCTCATCGGTCTGGCTCCTTCGCCGCCTGCTCCTCGAGAAGCAAGGTGCG
>DAOWGJ010000073.1 GCA_030637505.1 Holophagae bacterium | reverse complement strand
TGCAGACTCCTGACCGAGGCAGCCCGCAACCACCCCAAGGGACGAGCCCGTGCCTCGTGGGCCCAGGTTCAGGCCCACGCCGAGGGCCTTCACTGCCTGACCGGCGGGGTGGAGGGGCTCATCGCCCAACGCCTGATCCACCATGGCCTCGATCACGCCAGACGCGCCCTCAAATACCTGAAACACCTCTTCCCAAACCGCCTCGCAGTTGAACTCCAGCGCCATGGGCTGCGCGAGGAAGAACACCGCAACCGGGCTCTGATTGACCTCAGCAACAGCCTCCGCCTCCCCCTCATCGCCGCGGGAGGCGTCCGTTACGCCGGTCGTGAAACCAAGGACCTGGCCGACGTGATGGCCTGTATCCGGGAAGGCGTGACCCTGGACGCCGCCGGCAGCCTGCTCGATGCCCAACGGGAACGACATCTCAAGGCGCCCATTGAGATGCAACGCATCTTTGCCGATCTTCCCCGATCCATCGGCGGTGCAGCAGATCTGGCCGACCGCCTGAACTTCACCCTGGACGACCTCGGCTACCGTTTCCCCGACTACCCCCTGCCTCCCGGTGAAAGCCTCAACTCCTACCTTCGGGCCATGACGTGGGCCGGTGCCCGCTGCCGTTTCCGACCCCTGACCGCACGAGCCCAGGCACAGTTGGAAAAGGAACTCATTCTGATCGAAAAGCTGGACCTGGCCGGCTACTTCCTGATCGTCTGGGACATCGTTCGTTTCTGCCAACGAGAGAAGATCCTGGCACAAGGACGAGGGTCGGCGGCCAACTCCGCCGTGTGCTACGCCCTGTCCATCACCGCCGTCGATCCTGTCAAGATGGAACTACTCTTCGAACGTTTTTTGTCCGAAGAACGCGGCGAGTGGCCGGACATCGATCTGGACCTGCCCTCGGGGCCGCAGCGAGAGAAGGTCATCCAGCACGTCTATTCACGGTACGGCCCCCACGGCGCCGCCATGACGGCCAATGTCATCACCTACCGCGACCGCTCCGCCTCCAGGGAGGTCGGCAAGGCGGTAGGCTTCTCGCTGGAACAGGTCGACCGGATCTCCAAAAGATTGGGCGGGCACGCCTCGCGGGAGTTCGACGAGAGCAGTCGTGACTTCGACACCGAACTCCGGGCTCTGGGTTTCGACCCGGAGGCTCGGCGCGTCCGCCACTTCAAGCGCCTGTGGCA
This sequence comes from Holophagae bacterium, assembly GCA_030637505.1. Lineage (GTDB taxonomy): Bacteria > Acidobacteriota > Thermoanaerobaculia > Thermoanaerobaculales > Sulfomarinibacteraceae > DAOWGJ01. The sequence goes on along the minus strand of DAOWGJ010000073.1, from coordinate 9,380 downwards.
TGAGATCCACCATATGCCCCGTCACCTCGGGCAGCACTCCGGCGGCATGGTCATCGCTCAGGGCCGCCTCGACGAAATCGTTCCGCTGGAACCCGCCTCGATGGAGAGGCGCACGATCATCCAGTGGGACAAGGACGACTGTGCCGACCTCGGCCTGATCAAGGTCGATCTGCTGGGTCTGGGAATGCTGGCCGCCCTCGAGGACTCCATCCCGATGATTCGCTCCCACGAAGGCATCGACCTCGACCTGGCCCACCTGCCGCCCGACGACCCCGAAACCTACGCGATGATCCGCCGCGCCGATACTGCGGGCGTTTTCCAGATCGAGAGCCGTGCTCAGATGGCCTCCCTGCCGCGCAACCGGCCCGAGTGTTTCTATGATCTGGTCGTTCAGGTCGCAATCATCCGACCCGGCCCCATCGCCGGCAAGATGACCAGCCCCTACCTGCAACGGCGAATGGGCCGGGAACCCGTCAGCTACCCTCACCCCAGCCTGGAACCGGTACTCAAGCGCACCCTCGGCGTGCCGTTATTTCAAGAACAGCTCTTGCGCATCGCCATGGTGGCGGCGGGATTTTCCGGCGGCGAGGCCGAAGAGCTGCGCCGCGCCATGGGGTTCAAGCGTTCCCACGAACGCATGAAGGGCATCGAGGAACGGTTACGGCGCGGCATGAGCGCCAAGGGCATCACGGCTGAGGGCCAGGAGGAAATCGTTCGCGCCATCACCTCCTTCGCCCTCTACGGCTTCCCCGAAAGCCACGCCGCCAGTTTTGCCCTGATCGTCTATGCCTCGGCCTACCTCAAGTGCCACCACCCGACGGCCTTCTACGCCGGCCTGCTCAACGCATGGCCACTGGGCTTCTATCACCCGGCAACCCTGGTCAAGGACGCGCAGCGGGCGGGCGTCGAGGTCCACCCGGTCGATATCAACCGTTCCGGGTGGCGATGCCGCTGGGAAGACCGAGGCATCCGTCTGGGGTTGCGGTGGGTCCACGGACTGAAGCGGGATGCCGGCGAGAGAATTGAAAGTCGGCAGGGGGAGCGTCCGTTCAGCGACCCCTCAGACCTCGCCCAGCGATGCCGGCTCTCATCGGATCACCTCGAGCGCCTGGCCCATGTTGGCGCCCTCGGTTCTTTCGGACTTTCTCGGCGCAAAGCCCTGTGGCAGGTCGCCGAGGTGGCTGCCCGCAACACGCCGCTCTTCGAGAAACTGGCGCCCGAGAACGACTCACCCCTGCCGGAAATGACGGCAGTCGACGAGACCATGGCCGACTACTCCGGCCTCAACCTGACCACCGGTCCCCATTTGATGCACTATTTCAGGCCGGAGCTCAATCGGCGCGGCGTCACTCCGATGGCTCGGCTCAAAGACTGTCGAAACGGTCAATTGATCACGGTCGCCGGCGCCGTCATCGTGCGCCAGCGCCCCGGCACGGCCAAGGGCTTCGTCTTCTTGACCATGGAAGACGAGAGCGGAACGGTGCAGGCCATCATCAAACCCGACCTCTACCGCCAACACCGCCAACTGATCGTCACCTCACCCTTGTTGCTGATCGAGGGTCCCCTGCAAATCCAGGACGGCACAATTTCGGTCAAGGCCCGGCGCTTCGAGAAGATCCAAGGAGAAGCCTTCATCAAGAGCCATGATTTTTATTAGCCCAGCGGAGCCGGAACCGAAAAGCGGCCAACCGGCCCCACTGGGTGCTGTCAGCTCTCAGCTATCAGCTGTCAGCTTAGTTACTGCGTTGTCGCAAGCTGCCTGATTCCGGTATCCACGCCACTGAGTTAACCACTGATTTTCCAACTCTTTCAAGAGTCGAGGAGAAAATTCAGACAGTGCCGCCAATAACAAAGATTAAGAACTCTCCTGTCCAAAGCATCACCCAAGGACTAATAGCTGATAGCTGATAGCTGATAGCTCCCGGCGTTGTCGTTCAGGACCTCATAGGTCCCGAACGACAACGCCGGGTTGCTACACTGCACCAGTGTTGACAAGAGGAATCAACTGCACTCGGTTGGCCGTCAGCGCCATCGCGACACTGACAGCCGTGACCTGGGCCCTGCCTCTCGAGGCTCTCGACCCCGAGGTTCACCCCACTCAGTACAGTCTCCGCGGGTGGTCCACCGAAGACGGTCTGCCACAAAATACGGTACAGACAATCCTCCAGGGACACCGTGGATACCTTTGGTTTGCCACCCAGGAGGGTCTGGCACGCTTCGACGGCATCAACTTCCGGGTCTGGGATACGCATTCGACCCCGGCCCTCCCTGCTCGCAACGTCCGCACACTGTTCGAGGACCAGAACAACAGGCTGTGGATCGGCATGCGCGGAGGGGGAGGACTGGCCCGCCTGGACCCCGACGGAACCCTGCACACGACCTTTTTTACCGATATGCCCACGACCGAGGTCCGCTGCCTGCTCGAGGACGCACGCGGCAGACTCTGGATCGGGACCCGGGGCCACGGGCTCTTCCGCCTGGACCCGGGCGCCACCACACCGGAGCGCATCGACGCCGTCACCAGCACACTGATCCTCGACCTCGAAATCGATCACGACGGCGGCCTCTGGATCGCTACTGAAGGTGACGGGGTTTGGCATCTCGAGAGCGACCGAGTCGAACACCTGACGACGGACCAGGGCCTGCCTCACAACAACGTCTGGACAATCTTCCTGGATTCAACCGATCGTCTGTGGCTGGGCACCTTTGGAGGCGGTCTGGCCCGGTACGAAGACGGCGTTTTCACAACCTTGACCAAGGCAGACGGTCTGAGCAGCGACCGAATCTCGGGGATCCACGAAGATCATGACCATAACCTCTGGATCGGAACCTACCGAGGCCTTAACCGCCTGACGAACGGCGCCATCACTGCGATCACACGAGATGACGGGCTCGGTGACGATCTCGTCATCTCCATCGGGGAGGACCGGGAGGGCAATCTCTGGGTGGGAACCGCAGCAGCCGGTGTAGTTCGATTGAAGGACAGCCCCTTCACAGTCTTCGATTCCGGCTCCGAGGGAATAGGCGGCATGCCGAGGGTCGTGCTCGAAGAGCCGGGCCGCGGCATCTGGGTCGGCACCAGCAACGGTGGCCTGCAACTGATTCGAGATGGCAAAATCCAAGCGACGCCTCTGGGTGCTCGCCAGCCGGAGAACGACGTCTTTGCGCTCCACTTGGCCTCTGACGGCGCCCTGTGGGTCGGTAGTTACGGGGCAGGGATCACCCGGTTCTACGAGGGACGTCGCCAACATTGGACCACGACCAACGGCCTGCCTAACGATACGGTGTGGTCGATCGGAGAGACCAGTGACGGCACCATCTGGGTCGGAACCTACGGCGGTGGACTGGCGGCATACTCAAACGAAGAATGGAGTGTTCTGACCACCGAAGACGGCCTGGCAACCAATTTGATCAGAAGCCTGCACACCGGCACGGACGGCACGCTCTGGATCGGCACCAGCGGTGGCATCTGTTCCCTGAAAGACCATTCGATCGCCTGCCTGACCCCTGCCGACGGCCTGACAAATCCCAGCGTTCTCTCGATTTACGAGGACGACGACGGACGAATCTGGGTCGGAACCAATGGCGGAGGCGTGAGCCTTTTGACCTCGGACGGCATCCGCTCAGTTACAACGGCGGACGGCCTGTTCGACGACGTTATTTACCGAATGCTCCCTGACGACGACGGACGTTTGTGGATGAGCTGCAACCGCGGCATCTTCGGTGTCGATGCCACTGAACTCCTCGAAAGAGCCCTGGGAGGTAACGATCCACTGACCTATCGAGCCCTGGGCCGTTGGGACGGCATGGCCACCGACGAATGTAACGGTGGCAGCCAACCTGCGGGTTGGCGCTCTGAAGACGGCCTCCTGTGGTTCCCAACCGTACAGGGCGTCGTCGCATTCGACCCACGCCAATTGCCGACGATTCCCGAACCACCGGAGGTCCTGATCAGCGAGGTCGTGATCGACGGCACGGTCGTGCCGTCAGCCCCCGTCATCGTTCCGGCAGATGCGGGCACGCTCGAGGTCCACTTCACTGCTACCTCCTTCGTCGCCCCGGAGCGTCTCCGATTTCGCTATCGGTTCAGTGATCTCAGCGACGGCTGGACCGACGCCGGCCGCCGTCGCATCGCCTTTTTCACCCACCTCCCCCACGGCGCCCACACCCTGGAAATCGTCGCAGGCTACGCCGACGGCACCTGGAGTCGACATTCGACCCGACTGGAGATTACCGTTGAACCCCGACTCTTCCAAACGGTCGAGTTTCTCGTCCTCACCGGCGTCGCACTGATCGCCCTCGGCTTCGGCGTCGCCTCCCTCCGCACGGCAGCCATCCGCCACCGGGAACGCATTCTGGCTCAGCAGGTCGAGGAACGGACCGGAGAACTCCTCCAGGTCACCCAGGCGTTGGAAAACGCCAATCTTCGACTGGAGGAACTGTCCCTGGAGGACCCATTAACCAAGGTCTCCAATAGACGGTCATTCGACCAGGCATTGAACCAGTTGTGGGCCCGGGCCCAGCGGGAACACGCCCCAATCGCAATGCTGATGATCGACGTCGACCACTTCAAGGCCTTCAACGACACCTACGGCCACGCCAAGGGTGATCAATGCCTCCGCCAACTTGCCGGCATACTCAAAGGCGGCCTCCGCCGAGCGAACGACCTCCTGGCTCGTTATGGTGGGGAGGAATTTGCCGTGCTGGTGCCCGACTGCGATGCCGCAACGGCGACGGGAATGGCCGAGACCCTACGACGCCTGGTCGAGAAGAGCGGGATCCCCCACCGGGAGTCACCGACAACAGGCGTCGTCACCATCAGCATCGGTACGGCATCGACGTTGCCTGAAAGAGATCAGAGCCCCGACGACCTCTGTCTGGCCGCGGACGCCGCCCTCTATCGGGCCAAAAGCCGCGGACGTAACCGGGTCGAAGCTGGTTAGCAACACGTAGGCCCCGCTCGGGCCCTGAAGGACCCGACTACAGAAAACTGGGCTCCTTGTAGGCAGGTCCTTTAGGGCCTGCTCTCCAACACTATCCGGCGAAGGCTTTCGGTTCCTCTTTGGTTGCGGCTCCGTCGGGTTAGTGGTCAATGCTCCTTTTCCAGTCTCCATCTCGACCCTTCACGAGGTTTCGGATTTGGTTGCTGTATCATGTGAGACCGGAGGTTTTCGTGGAGCTCAAAGAGCTGCTGATGTTTATGACGAAGAAGGGGGCTTCGGACCTCCATCTCAAACCGATGCGGCCGCCGCTGCTGCGGATCCAGGGGCGTCTGATCCCGGTCAAGGCAACACCACTCAAGCCGGAGGACATCGAGAAGATGCTGGAACCGGTGATGAATTCAACTCTCCGTCAAATTTTTTCGGAAAAGCAATCAGTTGACATCGGGTATGGAGTCCCTGGAGTGGCACGCTTCAGGTGTAACGTGTTCATGCAACGGGGCACTATGGCTGCGGTCTTCCGCCGGGTACCGTTCGACATCCTCTCGATCGATGAACTCAACCTCCCCGATGTCATCGAGACTTTCACCGATATCCCCAGCGGATTAGTCCTGATCACCGGGCCGACCGGCACCGGGAAATCAACGACACTTGCGGCGCTGGTCCACAAGATCGCCGGCACGAGGCCATGTCATGTCGTGACGATCGAGGACCCCATCGAGTTTCTCTTCTCCGACGACAAGGCAACGATTTCTCAACGCGAGGTGGGAACCGATACCCCGACCTTCCAGGAGGCCCTGCGAAACTGCATGCGCCAGGACCCGGACGTCATCATGGTCGGGGAGATGCGCGATCTGGCGACGATCTCCACGGCCATCACTGCCGCCGAAACGGGGCACCTGGTCTTTTCCACCCTCCATACCAATTCAGCGGCACAGACGATTGACCGCGTCATCGACGCCTTCCCGCCGGACCAGCAAATCCAGGTTCGAAACCAACTGGGGCTGGTCCTCAAGGCGATCGTGTCGATGACCCTGGTTGAGAACAAAGAGGGCACGGCCCGCCTGCCCGCCGTCGAAATCCTCGTCAACGCTCCGAAAATCTCCAGGCACATCGAACTGGGCGAAATCAAGGAAATCGCCGAGGAGATGGAGAAGAGCGTCAACTACTACAAAATGCAAACCATGAACCAGAGTCTGATAGGCCTCCTGGCCCACAATGCGATCACCTACGACGAGGCCGTCAAGGCATCCTGGGATCCGGAGGACTTGTCGCTCAAGCTCAGAAAGATGTTTCCCAGCATCGAAGAGCAGTTCAGGGAGGGAAAAATGGCACCTTCGGCAGCAGATTTCTCACAGATCACCGAGTTGCTCGAGACCAAGCACCTTTATGAAGAGCTGGAAGAACGCCACATGGTCAAGATTGAGGAGAAAGACGAACGGATCTCCGATCTGGAGGCCGAAGTCACTGATCTGAGACTGACCCTGGAGCAGAATTCCGGATCCAGCGAAGAAGGCAAACGTGAGTTGGAACAGGCCAAGGCAGAAGCACAACGCCTCAGGGATGATTCCGAGAAGAAGATCAACGCCCTCAACGAAAGGATTCGGGATCTCAACCAGAAGCTGTCAGGCCAGGGCGGCGGCTCAAAGCCCTCGACCGGTTTCTTCAAGCGGTAGTTCTCGGAGATCACATCAGCACGGAGGATCTTGGAGATCAGGGTGTAGAGCAACGCAGCGGGGCCTATCCCAAACCCCAAATCCCCGAATCCTGATTCCTTGCCGCATATTGAGCACCGACCTCTTCCTCTTGCTGGTGTCAATTCCGAGCGGAGCGCGTTAAGCTCCTGTTGGTCCGACAACCGGATTGCTGTGGTCTACAGACACCACATTATTGACGACCTTTCAGAGGCAGGGACAAAGCAGTGACTCACACCAAGAGCGAAACCGAACTCGTCCAGGAGCTGCACGCACTGCTCCGCGAAGGCGAGGAAGGAGCTCTGAAGATCTTCCTGCGCCTGGTGCGGCCCGAGGACATCGCCGATTGGCTCGACCTCCTGACAACCGACGATCGACAGCGCATCGTCGATGCCCTGGACCACGAAGCCGCCGGAACCGTTCTGACGGACACCACGGCCTCGATCCGTTCGGAGCTGGTCGACGACATCTCCCCCGTCCGGCTGGCCCGCATCGCCGAAAGCATGCCTGCGGACGACGCCGCAGATCTGATCGGAGAACTTGAGGACGAGGAGACCGAACAGGTCCTTCACCACATCAAGGAAGAGGACGAAGAAGTCCTTCGCGACCTGCTCCGTTATCCCGAGGACACCGCAGGCGGATTGATGAATCCCGAGGTCGTGGCCCTGACCCCCGAGGCCACTGTCGATGACGCGATCACCGTTCTCCGAGGCGCCGACGAGGACACCATCACGGCGTCGCTCTACGTCGTCGACGCAGACCACGGGTTGATCGGTTTTGTCAGGTTACGCCGCCTGGTCACCGCCAATCCGGCCGCACGTCTGGGCGATATCATGTCCACCGACGTCATCTCGGTCACCCTGGACACCGACCAAGAGGACGTCGCCGACCAGGTCGACAAGTACGGGTTCACAGCCCTCCCGGTCGTTGACGACACCAACCGCCTGATGGGCGCCATCACCGTCGACGACATCCTCGAGGTCATCGAAGAGGAGGCGACCGAAGACATCTACCGTCTGGCCGGATCCTCGGTTGAGGAGGAGGAGTCCGAATCGATCCTCCACGTGGCGCGCTATCGATTGCCATGGCTCCTGGTCTGCCTCGCCGGCACCCAGCTGTCGACCATGGTCCAGATCTCAGCGGCACGTAACGTCGAAATGTATCAGCAGGTCTCGGTCTTCACCGCGGCGATCATGGCAATGGCAGGCAACACCTCACTGCAGTCCTCGACGACGACCGTCAGGCGTCTGGCCCTGGACACCCTGCCCCGGAAGCGGTTCTTTCGGCACGTGATTCGTGAAGTAATGGTGGCTCTCCTGATGGGCGCAGTCTGTGGTGCAATGGCCGGCGGACTCGCCTTGCTGTTCGGCCGTAATCCCTTGATCGGCCTGGCGCTGGGCCTGGCAATGGCCATCGGGATGTCCGCCGCCAGTCTCCTCGGCGCCGCGATGCCGCTGGTCCTCGACCTGGCCAAGATCGACCCGGCGGTCGCCTCAGGCCCCCTGGTCTCGACCATCAACGACTCCCTGGCCCTGACCGTCTACTTCACCGTTGCGACGGCGATCCTAGTGATGATGGGCTAGGGTCGTGCGCGTCCCTGGCCCAGTCACGGACGCCGACACCTGTCGCTGAAGCCAACGATCATCCCAAAATCCAAGAGCGCCCAAACCTCCGACGGGGTGTGCCGGGTGCGCCCTCTCTTCACCCGGCAGAACTCCCAACCAAGCCGTCGATGCGAAGAAGGGCGACACCGGGCTCCCCTCGGCGGCGCCCTCAGCGACCAAGTCTCGGCCGACGCCGTAGGCCGCCGAGGTCGTTTTCCTCAAGAGGCGAGAACTCCCCCTTTCCGGCCATGACGCCTCTTGAGGAAATGCACCGAGCGGGAGGGCCGAAGGCGCTCCCGAAGGCCGGGGTTGAGATCCCCAAGCCAGCCTGTCTCGCTCTACTTCCCAACTTTCCAAAACACCGCATTTTTCAGGTCTGTTTAGAAGAAACAGGGCATGGCATCAACAGAAAAAGTAATTACGGTGTATACTTGTTCTGTTGAAGGAGGGACGGTCATGACGGTTCAAGCTCGGTTGATCAAGGTTGGGAACAGCAGGGGAATTCGCCTACCAAAGGCGATTATCAATCGATACGGACTTGGGGACACGGTGCTCTTGGAGGAACTACCGGAAGGCATCTTGATTCACCCCGGTGAGCAGGCGATGTTGAGTTGGGAGGGAACCTATAAGGCAATGGCCCAAGACAACGAAGACTGGTCGGATTGGACCGAACTCCATGACGAAGACAGTCTCTGATGCCCATCAACCGATACGACATATTCCTGGCGAATCTCGACCCGACGATCGGATCGGAGATCAACAAGACCCGTCCTGTGGTCATCGTCAGCGATGATCTCCTCAACCACTACCTCAAGACAGTGGTCGCCTGTCCGTTAACCTCAAGCCTCCATCCAACCTGGCGCTCCCGGGTTCAAGCCGTCTGTGATGGAAAGGACGCCGAGATTGCCGTCGACCAGATTGGGGCGATCTCGAAACTCCGTTTGATCAACCACCTCGACCACCTCTCTCCGACAACCGCAGCTGAACTCCGCCGGGTGATCATGGAGATGTACGGGTAGGAGCGCGTGCGCTCCAAGCTGAGAGCTTAGGCACATGCAAAACTACCCAGAATGGCGGATTGGCACCGATGAACCCATGGTCTAATTTTTCACCGCCAAGACGCAAAGAGCGCTAAGGATTTT
>DAOWGJ010000234.1 GCA_030637505.1 Holophagae bacterium | reverse complement strand
TACGGTGTCGGAGTCGCGGAGGGCGACAATCAGGTCTTGCGCGATCTCCTTGAGTACCCGGTCGCCGGCAAGATGTCCGCTACGGTCGTTGATGTCCTTGAAATCGTCCAGATCAACGAAGAGGAGTGCGAAGCAGTGTCCCTGGCGCTCGGCTCGGCGAAGGGTTCCCTCGAGGCGATCGAGCAGCAGGCCGCGGTTGGGCAGCCCGGTCAGGGGGTCGGTGGTTGCCAGGCGAACCAGCTCCTCTTCGTCTTGGACGCGCCGAGTGATGTCTCGGTTGATGCCGAGGGCGCCGCAGGGCTGCTCGTCATCGTCCAGGAGAGGCACGACGACGCTTTCGATCCACCCGATCGTGCCGTCACGGTGTAGCATCTTGATCTCACCGGTCCATTTGCCGTCCTTTTCAACGGCGCTGAGAACCTCCTCCGTTCGATCGGGCTCGTCCTTGACGTGCAGGATGCTGACCGGTTGGCCGACGGCTTCGTCGCGAAGCCACCCGTAGAGCTCCTCCGCACCGACATTCCAGTCGACGATAATGCCCTCGAGATCCGTGACGACGACGGCGTCGAAGACGTGCTCGAATGCTCTGGCTCTTTGTTCGAGAGTCCTGAGGTCCACCGTATTCATCCCCCCACGGTGTCTACGGTGTCCGGCCTTGCTGATTGAGGCGAGCCCGAACCAATGATGAACATACCAGAAAAGGTCGGTCCCGTGATATCCATGTGTTTCTTTCGTCAGGGGGTCGGCGGCGCCTCGATGTGTCCTTTGAGTTCATCGGGAAGCGACCGCCAGAGGTCCGGGTGGGCTTCGACCATTCGCATGACGTCGTCGGTTCCGCCGGACGTCTGCCAGTCGAAGAACTGCTTTGGTGTCATGAAGCCAATTTTCCACACAGCCGCAGCAGCGGCGCGGCATCGTGTTCGGCCAACGGGTTGGCCTCAACGGCCGATTCAAGAAGTGCCCGAGCTTTGGCCGTGGCCTCGGGCTCTTCGAGGAGGTGAAGACCCGCGCTGGTGATCATCGCCTGCCAGGAGGCGGGATTGAGTTCGAGGGCGCGGCCGGCGTCGGCCAGCCCGCGGGCCACTTCGTTTCGAGCGGACGAGCCGGCCTGCTTCAGGGCGGCGGCTTTCAGCCGATGGACCTCGGCCGAGGTCTGCCACGCCGCGGAACTCGAGGGGTTGACCTCAAGCGCCGTTCGAACGGCCGTTGCGGCGGAGGCCAGAGAGTCGCCGGTTGTCTGTCCTCTTTTGAGGGCCCTGCGCGCGACGATGAGCTCGATAGCGCCTCTTTCGGTGTGAGCGTAGGCGATTGAGGAGTTGATTGAAATTGCCTGATCGAGGGCGTGCCGGGCACGATTCAGGGTTGGGGAGGGGTCCTCGCCCTGTTCAAATTCCGCCTGGGCTCGGGTGCGCAGGCTCATGCCCAGGTTGGTCCAGGCGTAGGCATAACGCGGGTTGATCTCCAGGGCCCGGCGGAAGGCCGTCTCGGCCTGATCGAGGGTGTCGGAGGGATTGAGGTTGGAGCGGTATTCCCACACCGCGCGCCGCCAGTGGGCGATGCCGGAGTTGTTATAGGCATTGGCGTAGCGGGGACTCAAGATCAGGGCCCGTTTGTAGTGGCCCAGGGCCTGTTCGAGATCGTCTCGCGGATCAAATCCCAGGCCCAGGTGGAATCGGGCCCGGCGGTCGTAGGCATAGCCGAGGTCGTCGGCGATGACGGCGTTGCCGGGCTCGATGTCGGCGGCCCTCTCCAGATGTGAAAGAGCCTGGGCCAAGAGCAGCTCTGGATCACCCCCGTGAGAGGCCGAGTTGAGGGCCGCGACGGTCAGGCTGCCTCCCAGGGCGTGCAGGCCTTCGGCGCTGTCAGGATCGAGCTCGATCGCCCTCCGCGCAGCCTCGTCGGCTGCCTCCAGAGCCGCCCGTGGATCGAGTCCTCTGTCGTTGAGACTGTCGGCCCGGCGCCAATGCAACAGGGCCGTCGTTTCCCAGGGGCCGGCCTCTTGCGGCGCGGTCGTGCGGGCCGTGGTGCAGGCGGTTTCGGCATGGGCGAAGGCGGCGTCACCACTGCCTCCGTGACGCCCCCGCACCTCCATCTCCAGCAACCACCGGTGACACAACGCCGTCATGGCGTCGGCATCGGACCGGGCGATGTCCAACGCCTGTTCGTACGCCTGGCCGGCCTGTTCCAGGTGTTTCAGGGCCGCCTCGACGTCTCCGTCTCCCGCACAGCGAGTGGCTGCGGAGGCATGAATGTCACCGGAGAGCCTGGGAATCCTCCAGTCCCAGGGAGCTTCGGCCGCGGCAGCCGATGCGGCCTCCAGGCCGGCCTCGTGGCGACCTTCGTAATATGCGATCAGCGCCTGGGTCAGCGCTGGACTCTCCAGTTGGGAGGGTCCGGCGAACTGGAGCAACTGCAGTGCCCGGTCCCTGAAGGCGCCGGCTGCATCCTGCTCGCTGGATCGCCGCAATTCGGGGTCAGAGATATGGCAAGCCCTCCGCAACGCCTCTTCGTAGGCTCGTCCCAGGGCCCGGCCCAGGGATGCCGCGACTGCAGGGCTCTGGAAGCCGGAATCCCAGGCATCCTGGAGATCGGCAACGGCCGCATCGACCTCGCCGAGCACCAGATGGATTCTTCCCAGGGCGTAGCGGCCTGGTCCGCGTCCAACCTCACCCATGGCCTCGGCATCCCTTCGGATCTCGTCAACCATCCTGTGAACCCGCAAACGTTCGGGGCTGGTGTCGTGGCGCGGCATCATGGCACTCAGGCGCACAAAATCTTCGATGGTGTTGACCCGCTCGATCAAGCCCTGAGCGATGGCGCTTCTGCGGGCCGACTGCCATCGGTGACGCAGATTGAGGGCGCCGATCGCCGTACCGGCTATCAGGATTGCCACCAACGCGGTCGTCGCCACCGGGAACCTACGCGCGATCTTGGAGGCCCGGTAGATCAGACTGCCCCGCCGGGCGGTGATCGGCTCGCCGGCGAGAAAGCGCCGCAAGTCCTCGGAAGCCTCGAACGCCGAGGCGTAGCGCCGGTCCCGGTCGATCTCAAGGCACTTGAGGACGATCGTTTCGAGATCCCGGGGAATCGCCTTATCTAGGTGCGAGGGTGGGGTTGGTCCGGTGTGAGTGTGACCTTCGAGGATCTCGGCGAAGCTTCCCTCGAAGGGCGCCCGGCCGGTCAGGAGCCAGTAGAGCGTGGCGCCCAGGCTGTAGATGTCGGAACGGGCGTCGATCTCGTCGGTCTTGCCGCGAATCTGTTCCGGGGCCGCGAAGGCCGGTGTACCCAGGATTGCGCCGGTCCGAGTGACGTCGCGGGTGTCGATCTCCCGGGCGATGCCGAAATCGACCACGAATGATCGCCAGCCTCCACCCGGTGTCAGCTCGACCATGATGTTGGCCGGCTTGATATCACGATGGACCAGATCGAGGCGGTGGGCCGCATGTAGAGCTTCGGCGACATCGGCCATGATCTGGACCTTCTCGCGAATCTCGAGCCGGTTCCGCACCTCAGGAAGGGCGCCCCCGGCAACGTACTGCATGACGATGAAGGGGTGGCCCTCGACCTCGCCGACCTCGTAGACCGGGCAGATGCCCTCGTGGTCGACCCGGGACTGAATGCGTGCTTCCCGTACGAAGCGGGCGACGACGTCGGGATCGTCACGCCTCAAAAATTTGATTGCGACGGTTCGGCCCAATCGTGGATCATTGGCCCGGTAGACGTCGCCCATGCCGCCCTGCCCGATGAAATCCACCAATTCGTAGCGGTCCCAATTCTCGACGGGCAAACGGTCGAAGGGGTCGGCCTTCGGGTCGCGCTTGGAGGCTTGCGTTGCCGCCTCCCGCTCCAGCCGGGCGACGGCCGTTGGGTGTAGGAGCCCGATCTCGACGGCAATTTCGATCGTGCGCACGGCGTCGACGGCCTCCGGGTCTTCGCCGACCGCAGCGATAGCGCTGTTCAGGGCCTCTCGGGTCAGGAGCCCTCGCCTCAGCGCCAGTTCGAGCGTGGCCGCCGCTCGCCGTTCATCGCCGGACGCCGCCGTCGACGACCAGGGATCGGTGCCGGTCACCGGTGGCTCCTCTTGGGGTTCATTCTTGGGCTTGTTGAGGACTGTCTGTCCGGTGAGTCCATCGCTTCTCCGTTCACGGCTGCAGTGTACACCGGGAGGGAGAACGTCCAACGCCCAACGCCCAACGTTCAACGTCGAAATCAGGCACTCCAAGCCAAGAGCCTCAGGGGCCGAATCTCGGCCGATGCCATAGGCCGCCGCTCGTCTTTTCTGCGGGGCCGCATGTCCTTTGCACCTTTCACGATGCTGCGGCACCGCAGAAAAGACGACGCTGATGTGCCGCGAGGCGCATCAGAAGGCCGGGTTTGGGAACAGCGTCAGGGACTGCGTCAGCGGCAACGTCCCGGGCGCGGCCGACGGCGGGCGGGCACAGGGACCCGCCCCTACGGTTTCACCCCGGCTGTAGGGGCGGACCCCCGTGTCCGCCCGTTTTTGACCTCAATGCCTCTTCGATTTCTCGTTCTGGCTGGTGCTCCCGAATTTTAACGACGGCCACCGTGTTTCCAATTCGGAGGAGATCACCATGACCATCGAAGTAGGCAATAAGGCTCCCGAATTTACACTGCAGGATCAGGACGAGGCCGCCGTTTCTTTGGCACAATTTGCCGGCTCGTGGGTCGTTCTGTATTTCTACCCGAAGGATGACACTCCCGGGTGCACGATCGAGGCCTGTGAGTTCACCGAGGGCATCGAGAGTTTCAGGGATCTCGACGCAGTGGTTTTGGGCTGCAGTCCCGATTCACCGGAACGGCACCGGAAGTTCATCACCAAGTACGATCTCAAGGTGCGCCTGCTGTCCGATCCGGAGCACGGCGTGATGGAAGCCTACGGCGCGTGGGGCGAGAAGGTGCTCTACGGCCGAAAATCGATCGGCGTCAAGCGATCGACCGTGATCATTGACCCCCAGGGTCGCATCGCCCACCACTGGAAGAGCGTTCGTACCAAGGGGCACGCCGCCAAGGTCCGGGAGAAGCTGGAAGGGCTGAGGTAGGAGGGTAGACGTTTTGGGGCACCTTCTGTTGGACGGGGCGTGCCTGGTGCGGCTTTCTTCACCGGGAAGACCTTTCGGTTGAGCCTCTGTTGCGAAGAAAGCCGACACCTGGCACGCCGCAGAGATCGTCATCAATAGGAAACTCTCAAACTGGGCGCTACGCTCATCGCGTTCGACAGGACGCGATAGCGTGAACCCACGGGGGCCGCGTCAGAGATCGAATCTTGGCCTGAGCCGTAGGCCGCCGAGGTCATTTTTCTCAAGGGGCGGCTCCCTCCAAATTTCTGTTACCAAGCCCCTTGAGGGAAATGCACCGAGCGGGGGCGACCGGTGGTCGTCGGGCTTACAGTGATCTCAAAGCGCCCCCGAAGGCTGGGGTCGGAAATCAGGGTCTGGACCTGTGTGCCGCGACCGGGGCCGATGCCTCCCCTTCGGGGCCAAAACTGCTACAGTGCGCATGCCGCTTGGCGGTGGTTCGGAGTAGATATGCGTTTTTGGAAAGGGATCTGTGCTGTTGGAGTGTTGGCGGCGGCCGGAGTGGCCGCTGCTGGAGATGTCTCCGATCAGTGGCAGGCCAAGGTCGATCCCTGGGTCATGAGCAAGGCCGGCACGGGAGCAGGAACAGAGTTCATCGTTTTTCTGGCCGACCAGGCGGACCTTTCGGGCGCCTCAGGTCTCGAGACCAAGGCCGAAAAGGGACGATTCGTCGTCGACGCATTGCGCCGGACCGCGGCGAAGACCCAGAAGCCGATCCTTGCCCAGCTGAAAGCACTGGGTGTGGAACACCGTGGCTATTGGATCAGCAACATGATCTGGGTCCGCGGTGACCTCGATATCGTCCGGCATATGGCCGAGAACAAGGACGTCTTTCACATCTATGCCAACCCGTCGGTGCGAATCGACGAACGGCTTCAGGGACCGCATGGCGAAAAGTCCAAGGCGCCGGACGCAATCGAGTGGAATATTTCTCTTGTAGGCGCCCCCGATGTCTGGGCTCTCGGCATTGACGGCGAGGGCGCCGTCGTTGCCGGACAGGACACCGGCTATATGTGGGACCACCCGGCCCTGGTGGAGCAGTACCGGGGCGGACCGGCAGGCGACCACGCATACAACTGGCACGATGCGATCCACTCGGGCGGAGGTTCCTGTGGTTCGGATTCGCCCGAACCCTGTGACGACCACGGTCACGGCACGCATACGATGGGCACGATCGTCGGCGATGACGGTATCGGCAACCAGGTCGGCATGGCGCCGGGCGCCCAATGGATCGGTTGCCGCAACATGGACCAGGGGGCCGGCACACCGACGACCTATGCCGAGTGTTACCAATTCTTCATCGCACCGACTGATCTCGACGATCTGAACCCCGATCCGGCGAAGGCGCCGGATGTCATCAACAACTCGTGGGGCTGTCCTCCCAGCGAGGGCTGTACGGATCCCAATGTTTTGTTGAGTGTCGTGCAGGCGGTCCGTGCCGCGGGAATCGTCACCGTGCACTCCGCCGGCAACTCCGGTTCGAGCTGTTCCACTGTCAGTGACCCGGCTGCGATTTACGGAGAGTCGTTCTCGGTGGGGGCGACCGACAGCTCCGACGATATCGCCAATTTCTCCAGCCGAGGTCCCGTGACGATCGACGGCAGCAATCGGCTCAAGCCCGACATTTCGGCCCCCGGCGTCAACATCCGTTCCAGTACCCGGGACGGGGGTTACCAGGGGGGCTGGGACGGCACCAGCATGGCCGGTCCCCACGTTGCGGGATTGGTCGCGCTGGTGATCTCCGCAACGCCGGAGATTGCCGGAAATGTTGACGGAGTAGAGGCCGTGATCGAACAGTCCGCGCTGCACTTGACGACAACTCAAGGATGCGGAGGCGATGCCGGAGATGCCGTTCCCAACAATGTCTTCGGGTGGGGGAGGATCGACGCAGTCGCTGCCGTCAATTCCCTTGTGGACTTCAGCCTCAGTGTGACGCCGGAGGTCCTCAACGTCTGTGCTTCGCCGGGATCCTACCCGGTCGATGTCTCGGTCCAGACGCTCAGTGGTTTCTCCGAGCCGGTGACCCTGGCGGTCAGTGGGTTGCCCTCGGGAACCAGCGGGAGTTTCTCGCCGGGTGTCGTCACACCGCCCGGGACCTCCACCCTGACAATCACAACGACGTTTTCGGCTGTGGCAGGAACATACCCGGTCATTATCTCCGGAGTATCCAGCCCCAGTGGATCGACGGCAGAGACCGATCTCGAGACGACGGTCTTCGACGGTGCGCCGGGTGTGGCGAACCTGATCGAACCGGTTGATGGTGCGGTGGATGTCAGTCCGGTACCTACCTTGAGTTGGGGTGACGTGCCGGGCACAGCAGGTTATACAGTTGAAGTGGCCACCGATGTGGCCTTTACGAGCATCGTCTATTGGGCAACATCTCCGACCGCGTCCCACACGCTGACCAGTGCTCTCAATCCCGAGACCGTGTATTTCTGGCGCGTTCGCGCGACCAATCCCTGTGGGGCCGGCCCCAACAGTTCGGTTTTTGAATTTTCGACCCGTGCGATCCCGCCGATCCTGCTGGTCGATGACGACGACAACTCTCCGGACGTACGCGCCTTCTACACCGATACCCTGGACGCGATGGGCCTGCAGTACGAGGTCTGGGACACGAACAATAGTGACACCGAGCCGTTCTTTGGTGACCTCGGGCCATACCGGGCCGTCCTCTGGTTCACCGGTGACGAATTCGGCGGCGCCGCAGGGCCGGGAACGGCGGGGGAGAGCGCCCTGGCTTCGTGGTTGGACCAGGGCAACGCCTGTCTGCTCTTGAGCGCGATGGACTACTATTACGACAGGGGTCTGACCCCCTTCATGCAGGACTATCTGGGCGTTGGCGATGCCGACAGCGACACCTCGCAGACGACGGTCACCGGCGCCGGCACGGTCTTCGCCGGCTTGGGCCCGTACTCGTTGAGTTATCCCGGCAGCAACTGGAGCGACACCTTGACACCTGGCGCCGGCGCCGCCGAGACCTTCAGCGGCAACGCCGGCACGGCGGCGGTCGAGCATGTAACCGAAGACTACCTGACGGTCTTCATGGGATTCGCCTTCGAGGCTCTGCCGACACCGGCCGATCGCCAGAACGTGCTGCAGACCTTCCTCGATCACTGCCCAATCGACCAGCAGCCGGTCTTTTCGGACGGGTTCGAGAGCGGGGATGTTTCGGCCTGGCAATGAGGCTTCGGTCCGGTGATTGATTCTATTTCAGGGGATTTCAGAGGTCTGGTGCTCTGTTGAATTCTGGTCCCATTGCGTAGAGTTGACCAGACCAGTAGTCTGGTTTAGAATATCATTATGGATTCAGTCAACGTTCAAGAGGCAAAGACCCATCTGTCACGACTGCTGGCCCGAGTGACGGCCGGCGAGGAAATTGTGATTTCCAGGTATGGCCGGCCGATTGCTCGATTGGTGCCGGCAAACCCGGTTCCCAAACGGAGGGTTGGTGGTGGTTGGGAGAGCAGCATCAGCATGGACGACAGCTTTGACGACGAACTGCCTCAAGAATGGATGGCGCCCCTCGAACCATGAAGGTGCTGCTCGATACCCATTCGATGCTTTGGTGGCTTGCAAATGACCGGCGGTTGTCACCATTGGCTCGAGAGGCCATCAGCGACGGGCGAAACCGTCTGATCTGGAGCATGGCGAGTTCATGGGAGATCGCGGTCAAGGTAGGGATCGGCAAGTTGACCCTCGGCCGTCCCTTGCAACAGCTCTTTGCTGATATTGTGAGTGACCAAGGGGTTGAACTTCTGCCGATCACACACGATCACTGCACTCGTCTGAGCACACTGCCGTTGCATCATCGTGACCCTTTCGACAGAATGCTGGTTGTGCAGGCTCAAGGCGAGCGGCTCCCGATCTTGTCGGCGGATCCGAAGCTGTCGCAGTACGATATTGAGGTTCTCTGGTAAGTTGCGTTCATTCGGACGCGAACACAGGGGACACTGCTGAACTCTTAAGCCATTCTATCTTCAATCCCCGACCTTCGGCTGCTGCAGTTGGCCAACATGCTGTCGCTGTCCCGGACTCTGTTTTCCAATCCCGGCCTTCGGGGGCGCATTAAGGTCACCGTAGGATCAACGACTGCCGATCGCCCCCGCTCGGTGCATTTCCTCAAGGGGCGACAGGGTTTGCATCGGGAGAGAACCGCCCCTTGAGGGAAATGACCTCGGCGGCCTACGGCGTTGGTCGAGACTCGATTGCTGACGGTGCCGCCGAGCGTTGCCCGGTATCGGCTTTCTTCGCAGCGCCCCGGGTCTCGGGAGGTCTGCCCGATGAAGAAAACCGTACCCGGCACGCGCCGTCCGAGAGGGGTGTTCGTGGATTTTGGGGTGGCCGGTGACCTCAGCGACCGGGCCGGCTTCGGCCATCGCCCGGAACGCGGGGATATCACCCCTCACGGGTGGAGCAACCGCCAGGTCATTGCTCGGACTTCGTCGAAGAGTTCCAGAGCGGCGGTGGTCTTGGTTTTGTCGATGGCGCCTGCCTGGGCGAGAAGCCGGAGATGGGTGTCAACTTCTTTTGCCGAACCGTACGCGATGCGCCAGTGATGCATCCGATCTCGCCCGGACCGGCCGTGACCTTCGGTGAGATTTGCGGGAACCGAGCTTGCCGACCGGATCACCTGATCGGCGATAGATTTGAGGGGCGCCGGCACCCGAACCACCAGTGCGATTGACATCCCGGCTGCTTCGAGAGCCTTGG
Organism: Holophagae bacterium; assembly: GCA_030637505.1. Lineage (GTDB taxonomy): Bacteria > Acidobacteriota > Thermoanaerobaculia > Thermoanaerobaculales > Sulfomarinibacteraceae > DAOWGJ01. The sequence continues at coordinate 262 of DAOWGJ010000234.1, read as the reverse complement.
AGTGGGCGATCAGAGTGTTTCTGGGGAGCGCGTGAGACATGATTTCCTCCGTGTTGTTCATGCCTCTCCCAAAGCTGGTGGGACGACCTGTGTCAGGGATCGCGAAGCGACCTTCAGGCTTGTCCTTGACACAGGTCGTCCCACCATCTATCAGCCCTCACTCTTATGAACAACACGGAGGAAATCATGTACGCGGCACTGATGAACTGAACGCCGACATTGGCGTCACGGGTTGCGGCCCCTGTCGCTGAGGCTGAACCTG
>DAOWGJ010000208.1 GCA_030637505.1 Holophagae bacterium | reverse complement strand
GGCTTGTGACGTCGTCTCCCGAGGTCGTGCCGATTTGTGGACTCGGGGAGGCCTTCCGACTCATGACTTCCAATCGACCTCCTTCCTGAAAGCGCTCTTCAGCCTCGTCGCGCAGTCCGAACCACTCCCGGCGACGCTCCCGATAGACCTGAACGACGATCAGACCGATGTGGGAGTCGGTTCGGCCCTGGCCTTCGCTCCATTCCGGCGGACTGAAGACGAAGCGCTGGGCAGTCGTACTGTCCATTTGCCATCCCTTGAGCATCCGGGTCTCCCCCGGCGAGAGGATCGAGCCCGTGTCTGAGTCGGCACGGCCGACGATTCTGTTCTTCCGGTAGATGTTGAGACCGTCAACGCCAACGACGACCTTCAATCGCTCCGAACTCCTGTTGCGCAACACAATCGAGTACGACCCGCCAACCAGCTCCGCCGTCGATCCCTCGAAGACCCAGCGGTGGGGTCCGTCCTGTTTCAGGGTCAGAGCCTTGCCACGATCCGGAACCAGCTGCACCTCGAGCCTGCCGCCCCCGTGCCTCAATTCGATAAGACGATCACCCTGCCCGAACCATCCGGCCGAAGCCGACGACGGAAGAATCAGCAACCCCAGGACAATGAAAAGACCCAGACCAAAACGATGTGTATTCATGATGCATCCTCTCCGGCCGCGCTGCTCTGTGATGACGGCCTACCATTTAAGACACTCGACCCCGTCAAGACGAAACCAAGAGGCAGATTCACTGTGGTTGGCACTTCTTATGGCGTTCTGCAAACTGTTACGATGACTCGATGATCGATCAGCCCCGCATGCCGAGGCCGCCAGCGAGTCCCCTTGCTCACCACTGGGACTTGGACCCGGACATCATCTTCCTCAACCACGGCTCCTTCGGCGCCTGTCCTCGGGCGGTCCTGGCCTATCAAGCGGAGCTTCGGCGACAAATGGAGGCCGAGCCTGTTCGCTTCTTCCGACGGGAGTTGGATTCGCTGCTCCAGCAGGCCCGGAAAAATCTCGCGACCTTCATCGGCGCCGATGTCGAAGGTCTGACCTTCGTCAACAACGCCACGACAGGAGTCAACACCGTTCTGTCGTCGTTCCCACTGAGCCCCGGTGACGAGGTCCTGGTCACCAACCACGAATACCCCGCTTGCCGCAATGCTCTGGATGCAGCGGCCGCGCAGGCCGGCGCCGTCGTGATCGTCGTCGAGATACCCTTCCCGTTGAATTCCGCCGATCAGGTGATCGAGCGGGTCCTTGAGTCGATCACGCCCAGAACGCGCCTGGCCCTGTTGGACCATGTGACCAGCCAGACCGGGATGATCCTGCCGATCGAAACCCTGGTTCAAGAACTCGAAAACCGAGGCATCCCCGTTCTGGTCGACGGTGCCCACGCCCCGGGTATGGTCGAACTCGATCTCCAGGATCTGGGAGCCTCTTTTTTCACCGGCAACTGCCACAAGTGGCTCTGCGCACCCAAGGGGTCGGGCTTTCTCTGGGTCCGCGAAGACCACCGTGACGGCATTCGGCCGCTGGTCATCAGCCACGGCGCGACGGCGCCTCTGGGCGGAAAATCCCGTTTTCGGCTGGAATTCGACTGGGTCGGCACCGAGGACCCAACAGCCTTCCTCTCGGTTGCCACCGCGATCACAGTGGTAAGCGCCATGGTCGAGGGTGGGTGGCCCGAAGTCCGAAGACGGAACCGCGAGCTTGTCCTCAGGGCACGGGATCTGGTGTGTAACGCTCTGGGGATCGACGCCCCGTGTCCCGACTCGATGATCGGCTCGATGGCCGCAATTCCGATCTGCGACGGCAGCCCCGAACCACCTCCGTTACCGCACGGCCTTGATGTTCTACAGGACTGCCTATTTTTCGATCACGACATCGAGGCGCCCATTGTCTCCTGGCCGGCCCCACCGCATCGCCTGGTGCGCATCTCAGCCCAGCTCTACAACACCGAGGCGCAGTACCGTCTGCTAGCGAATGTCCTCGCCAAGTTTACCTAGTGTAGTGCGCCCGAGATTCCTACGATCTCCTGACGGCCCTCCACACCGCTGGCTTCGTTGCTCCTCCTTGAAGTAGCCCAGCTACGACTGCGTTGTCGCGCCTCGTCAGCGGCGCGGATGACTCGCCAGCCAATGGAACGAACTTCAGGCGCACTACACCAGCTGATGTCGCCGACCACCTCGGAAATCATGAGCGCCCCTCTCCAACGGGACGTGCCGGGCATGGCTTTCTTCACCGGGCAGACCTCCCGAAGCCAAAGACGTCGCGAAGAAGGCCTTGCCGGGCAATCCACGGGGAGCGCGTCTGCCACCGAGTCTCCCGGAAACGCCGTAGGCCGCCGAGGTCGTTTCCCGGAGGGGTGATCCTCTCCCGATTCGAATCATGGCGCCCCTCCGGAAAACGGCCGAGCGGGGGCGCGCCCAGCGCGATCCCGAAGGCCGGGGTTGAATTCTCAAAACCTTCTTTGCGTTCCCTTTGCGCTCTTCGCGTCTTTGCGGTTCAATTGTGTTGTTGTTTCTTCCGGGTTCAGCTTGCTGTATTCCCGCTATTTTGCATATCGCCCTATGCTACTCACCAACCCGCGCGTAGAGACAATGATCCCAGTAGCGCTCTCGGGCGAAGGCGTTGTCCCGCAGGACGCCCTCCTTTTGAAATCCCAGTTTCTCCAGGACCCTCATTGAAGCGCCGTTGTCAGGATCGATCAAGCCGAAGATCCGGTGAAGTCGGAGCTTCTCAAAACCGAAATCGACGATTGATCGAACAGCCTCGCTTGCGAATCCCTTCCCCCAGTATTCAGGGTGAATACCGTACCCTACCTCAGCGTTGTGATCCTCGGTGCTGATATCGAACAGGCCGCCGTAGCCGACGAACTCCCCGGTCACCCGCACCCGGAAAGTCCACCAGATCGCCGAATGTTCTTCGAAGGCCTCCGCAAACCCCAACACCTTCTCCACACCCTCCTGGGGATCGCAGAAGAAATCTCGTGGAACAAACCGGAGTGACTGCTCCGAGGAGTAGAACCGGAAGGCCTCGGGAGCATCAGCCGCCTCGTGCGGACCCAAAACCAAGCGATCGGTCGCCATCGTCGGGAATTTCGAAAAAACACCCTCATTGACCGGCATGCCGTACTCCTTGTCTGTCGTCCGGGTTGATTCGAAACGCTGCCAGGGCCTGGGGAACACCACGATCGGGCAAGGCAGAAGCCATGCGCCTGATGGCCTGATCCCACCCCGGCAGCGTCGCCCAGCGGCGCCCGTCGGCAGCTTTGAGATCACAGCCCGGCGCCGTCAGGGCGGCGGCGAGGTCCGGTCGGCGCCGCCCCTGGGCATCGACAGCTTCGACCTCGATATCGCCCTCTTGCTTGAAGAGCGCCAGCAGGCCGAATACCTCCTCATCGCCCTTCGCCACGAAACAGGCGGTCCGGCCCCGATTGCCCTGCTGCAGCTCTTCCAACACGCCCTCGACCAGCGGGTGGCCGGAGGAGAAGAAATCCAAAGACTCGTTGGCGACGGCCTCCTCCCGGTTGAAAGTCCCCAAGAACCGGCTTTCGTCCGGCACTCCGGGCAGACTCTCCACCAGGGCTTCACCGCCGAGGGCGAGGAACCACCGATCCTCTCCCGTCTGCTCTTCGACCTCGAAGCCGAAGGCGGCGGCCGCATCCAGGATGACCGCCTTGGTCAAGGACTCCAGATCCGGAGGAACCCGAGCCAGGATTTCGTCGGCCATGCTCTGCATATAGGGATCCTGGTGGAGTTGGTGAAAGGCCGCCTCTTGGACTCGGGTTCGGGCGGCCTCGGCATTGGCAAGCACTGCCTCGAAAACGCCGGCATCGAGCAACTCGGGCCCATCGACGGCGACTCGCTCAACCTCAAGGCCGATGTGCCGCAATTCGCGGTCGATGCCTCCGAGGCTCTGCTCAAATAAACCGATTGACTCGTACAGCCTGACCACCGCGCCTGCTACACCCGAGGGGGGCTTGAAGTACACGATCTCGGTCGGCCGGTCCCGGCCGATCCGGTCCAGGCGCCCAATGCGCTGCTCGACGACGCCGGGCTGCCAGGGCAGGTCGAACAAGACCAGCCGCCGGCACATCTGAAAGTTGCGCCCTTCACCCCCGCATTCGGTCGTGATCAGAATGGACGGACCGCCGGACAGTGTGAACTGTGCGACCTCCATGTCTCGCCTCCGGGTCGGCAAGTCCTCGTGGAAGAGGGCAACCCGGAGATGGGCACGGCGCTCCAAGGCTGTCTTGATCAGCTCCAGACTTTCCCGGCGAGCAACAAAAATCAGGGTCTTGTCGCCCTGCCTCCGCCACTGGGGAGCGTGTTCAATCAGGTAGGCCAGGCGGGGGTCGTTCAGGGCGGCGTCGGCCGCCAGAGCCTTGATCTCGGGGTCGGCATCCTTGGCCAGCTTGGGCGCCATCGACGGTGAGGCAGTGGCTTCGAATACCAGCCGGGCCTTGGCGGTCTTGGCAACCGGCGATTCCGCTTCCCTCTGACGCATGGCCATTTCGAGGCGCTCGAACGGCCGCCACTGCGTTTCCTTGAAAGCGACCGGCTGTGGCGTTCTGGGCGGCCAACCGCCAATATCCACGGCCCGCGTTGCGCTGGTACACGGAGGCAGGGGCGTCCGGTCCTCCAGGCGCTCCAACAATTTTTCCTCCGGCCCGAACGCCTCGGGGCGCAGCAACTCAACCAGGCGCAGGAAACCCAAGGCGTCGTCCTCTAACGGGGTCGCGGTCAAGAGCAGGACACCCCTCCCCTGCGCGGCGATCGGTTCGATCGCACGGTAGGCCGGATTCCCGGGATGTCCCAGAGGTCGCTGCAGATGGTGGGCCTCGTCGACCACCAGGAGATCGATTCCGGCTTCAACTGCCATCGTCACCAGACGTGGATCGGCGCACAGCGTCTCGATGGCGACGACGACCTGCCGGTGGACCTCAAAAGGATTGAACGCGGTCCCCTGCTCCCGTTCAACGTCGGAGATTCTCTTTTCGTCCAACAAAACGAATGCATGATGGTGCTTTCGCCAGAGTTCTCCAAGCCACTGAACCGTCAGGGCATCGGGGGCGACGACCACCGTTCGGTCGGCCCTTCCACAGTGGATCAGCCGGTTCATGATCAAGCATGCCTCGACGGTCTTGCCCAAGCCAACACCATCGGCCAAGAGCCATCTGACTGTGTCGCCTGCGCACGCCCGCTCGGCGGCATGGAGCTGGTGGGGAAAGAGCCGGATCCGGCCGCCGAGAAAGGACCCCAGCCCATCGGCCTGACGCACCCGCTCCAGGCGAAGGGCCTCCAGTCGGTTGAGAAAATGCGCACCGCTGTCAATATCACCCCGAGCAAGCCTCTCGACCGGATTCTCCCGTTCCGGCAGAGGCCATACGGCCACCGTTGGGAAAATCCGACCGTCGTCCAGTCGGCAGCGGTCGCCGTCGAGGAGAGCTTCGACGACAACGTTCGACCCATCGTCCTCCAGCTTCGCCGCCACACCTTCGGTCACGACCAGGAGAGCCAGGGCATCCGTCGAAGCCGCGAACCGCAGGCGCTCACCGCCCTCGAGGAACTCGACCACCACGTGGCGGTCGTCACTCTCGACCACCCAGCCCGGACCCATCTCCGGATTGAACCGGCTCCACACACGATTACCAAGGCTCCACATGGTTGGGGATGGTACATCATGCGGTGCTGGCGATAAGGGTGCGCTACACCCCTACGATTTCCGCAATGCATGGGTCGTCGAAGCGGACAGTACGGGTGTCGATCCCCGCTCGTGCCGCTGAACCATACTTTCAAGACCAAGAAACCGCAGGGCATTCTTAAAGAAAAACGCATCTCTATACGAAGCGATCCGAGGATCGTCAAACAACTCCCTCCAGAACGCCAGGTTTTCGACGGGGTGCCCGGCCATCTTCGGTATATGCCGATCGGAGCCGTACATGACCTTCCTTCCGAAGTGGAGATCGCCATCTGGGCCGCCGAGCGCAGCAAACAAGTTTCGTTTGAGATGGATTGCCTTTTCTCGGTCCTTCACGATGGCGCCGAAGTATGAAAAATCACAGAACACGTTGGGGAATCGGCAGCAGTGCTCAACCACCTTGTGGGCGAAATTGTGGTCATCGCCCCACTCTTCGTCGTTCTCTGAGCACCAACCGAAATAGAGGACCTCCGATCCAGTCTCCGGGTCCACGGTCTTTTCGCCGCCACCTCCCGCGTGCCCGTAGCAGAGGGTGAGATCGTGGAAATCATTCAAAGCCCCAAGCCAATAGTCAGGATCGCAGAGATATTCCGATCCCTTGAATGGGCCAAGCCCGACCGGCGAACAGTGAGTCAAGATGGGAATCTCCTCTCGCGAGAACTGGGAACCGGGGATGAACCCAGCTTTCCTGGCCAGGAGACCAAGGAGTCTCGTTGCCGGCTCGACAAGTCCACCGGCGGTACCCTTGTCCTCAAGGATTTCCTGAAGGGACAGGTATTGGGCGTCAAACAGGTGCGTGTGAAGATCAACGACGGGTTCAGGGTCGGTCGGCACTATCTCGTTTTGAAATTCGTTCGGCAAATACCTTCCTTCATTGGCCATGCCGATCCTCTCCCCCGCTTCTCCTTGAGGCAACGAAGCCTGTCGTCGGCAGATCGGCCGATCACAAATGTCCTCAAGATTCTCCTCCTCGGCGTCGGCCCCAACCCATTCGCAGAGGTCGGTCAAAACTGGCTTCTCCTCATCCCTAAGCCTCCCCTTGCCGGCGAAACTCATGCCGGAATCGGGAATATTGGGATCAGTCACAGTTTTGCCCTCCAATCTGTGGCAAAACGTCTTTTTTCGTCCTTTGAGGCAAAACATAAACTTCCCCTATAATATTCATAACATAGTCAGGAGAGCCTTGGGGAAATCTTAGTGTTTTAGAGGTAACAAGTATATTATAATATCCCGGCTCCGAGGAAACCCATCAGCTGAAGCACGGAGGTCAAAGATGAAGCGCCATCATGGGTGGGTTATTACGATGAAGCGGTGCCGGCGTTAGGGACCAAAAAGCTGACGCCGGCGCCCAACCCCGAGAGCACCCAAAACGCCAAAACGGGACGTGCCGGGTGCGACTTTCTTCACCGGGCAGACTCCCCGACCAAGACGACGTTGCGAAGAAAGTCGACACCGGGCAATCCCCGGGGAGCGCTTCAGCAATCGAATCTCGGCCAACGCCGTAGGCCGCCGAGGTCCTTTCCTCAAGAGGCGGCCTTTCTCCCACTGCCAACAATGCTGCCTCTTGAGGAAATGCACCGAGCGGGGGCGATCGGCGCCCCAGGAATTCGCTGCTACCTCAATGCGCCCCCGAAGGCCGGGGTTGGAATCCCCCAGCCGACCTGTCCCTCTCAACTTCCTAACTTCCCAAAGCCTGGCACTGCTTCTTGCAAGACGGGGTACGGCGAGGACGTACGATAGAAACAAGACGGGAAGACATCAAACAAGAACACACACCAAAGGGGGGTGATTTCTGACGGAACCCTTGACTTAATCGGCCCATACCTATCCTGTTCGCTCAGGTTGGCAACAAGAAGCATTGAATCACGACTGGCTGCGGGCCCTGAAGGACCCGCCTACGAATCCTAAAACTCTAAGAAACAGTGAGATCGATGTAGGCGCGTCCTTCAGGGCGCGCGGATATTCAACACCAAACCGCCACTCGGCGCAGCCAACCTGATTCAAGGAGATAGGTATGAATCGGCCTACTCATAGAAGGTCCGCAGTTCCGTCGTTCCTCACCGTAACTGCGGAACTGCGGACCTGGCACGCATGCTTGAAGGGTCCGAGCCTGTCGGCTCGGCAGCCATTCTGGCTGGCGTCGGTTCCTAGGCACTCCAGAAGGCCGGGGCTGGCATCCTCCAGCCCCCCTCCCGTTCAACTTCCCAAAACCCAAAGCCCGGCGCCGTTTTACTTTCACGGATGAGCAATAACAACAAGCGTCCGAGCATGCCGCTCGATACACGCCATCACGGCGAGCCGGTTTTCGGAATCGAGGGGCCCCAGACTTTCGTCGAGGACAACAATTTCGGGACCCTGAAGCAGAGCTCGCGCAACGAACACCCGGCTCCGTTCACCGTGCGAGAGCTGCCAGCCGGTGTCCCCCACCATCTGGTGGATACCTGAAGGCATCTTTTCGAGGAGTTCTCCCAATCCCAGTTCCTGACAGAGGCTTTCCGCCTGGCGAAGATCGTCTTCACCGGGTGGCCAACCCCGCCCCATCAGAAGGTTGAAGGCCAAGGTCTCGGAGAAAAGATGGTTTTCTCCAAACTGGGGCGCAACCGCGACCTGTCGGCCCCATGCCGTGGCTCCATGCGATGCGTAATCCATCCCGTTGACCAACAGAACCCCTCCGTCTGGGAACCGAAGCGCCGCGAGCAACGCCGCAAGGGTGGATTTTCCGCTTCCCGAAGGACCCTCAAGAAGTACCCGATCCCCTGAAGAGACGGTGAGGTCTACTCGATCCAGAACCGGATGCAACCTCCCCTCACCTTGATACGAAAGATTTCGGGCAAGAATGACCGGCGAATCAGCTGCAGGCTCCTCGGGCAGTTGGCTGAGAGTTTCACCCCCAGTACGGGTCAGGGCTCCGCTCGGACCCGAAGCGGCAGCTTCGAAGATCGGTCCGACCCGTTTCCACGCGATCATCGCGTCACTGAGGCGTGCGATCCCTCGTCCGAAGGTGACCAGTGCCCTCTCACCGAGAATGATGCCGCCGACCGCAACGGCCATCTTCCCCTCAGAGGCGTTCCCCATGACGAAGGCCGGCAGCAGTGTCGTAACCGCCACGATCTGCCACCCGATGCCGACCACCTCCATCCATGAGGCCCATCGATCCTGCGTGCTCAACGCCTGGAGATAGTCGCCTAATACCTCGTCCTCGCCTTCATGCCGATTCTCGGATCGTTGCTGGGCGAGGCGGGTCCGGTGGCCGACCATTCCCTCGGTCAACTCGTGGGTCATGCGAAGTCGCTCTTCGGTTTGTCGACCCTTCGTCCGGTAAAGGCCCCAAGCGAGAGCCAATACCACGACGAACCACAACGAAAAAGCGCCCACATGCGCCATACCTGCCGCTCCGACTGCAAGAATTCCCAGTGTGAGAACGGCTTCAATCATCGCGAGGAATGCGAGGGAGGCGCCCTCAAGCACCAGATCCTGGACCGAAGCCGACTCGATCGCCCAACTCAAGAAACGACCTGCCCCGAGATGACGTGTTGTGTCGAGGTCAAGACGCATCAGCCCGCGCAGAAGGCGCAGTTTGAGCAACTCGCTGAGATCGATCGCCAGCTTTCCCTGCATCCACACAGTGGTCACCCGGAGCAGGACAAGGGTGAGGAGCATCAGTGCCCATGCCCTCAGCCAACCCTGGTCGAAGTGACCACCGAGAACCCCTCGGCCGATCAACCACCACGATGCAACCACGAAACCAAACTGGCCGATGTGGGCCACCGTGATGGCCGCGAGTCGCGCCGGCACACTCCGTCGACGAAGGCGGCCAAGAAAGGAACTCCCCGGCTCGGGCCGCACCATCCAGATTCCACTAATCCTCTCGCCCTGGAGAGAGGCCGAGAGGAGGGCGCCCTCTGCCCGGCGCCGGCGCCGTTCGGAGAACCCGTAGCTTGTGAACAAATTGCAGGAGGCTTCAATGATCGGCGCCTCGAGACCAGCGCACAGCAAACTCCGAATCACAGCCGCCTTGACCCGGTGAATCCGATGATCCGGCCCAATTACACGGCAATGCCGACCTCGCGAACCAAGGAACAGTAGGAACCCAGCGTCCTTCCCCTCCTTGGGGCGAACAATCAGCGGCCCACCATGAACAAGAAGACCTTCGACTTCGTCATACGAGGCCACCACACTTTCGATCTCCAGACTCGACGGCATCGCCTCCGCCAAACGCTGCGCGACCACCGAATCATCACCGTTTCCCAGGCTAACAACCGGTCGGCAACGCCCCAAAAGGCCACTTGCCCCCAGCAACGCTTCCAGCCCTTCTCCGAGCCTCTCTTCCGGCCATGCGAGATCCGACGGCTCACCCCGCATCAGGCCGCCATCCCTTCTCTAACCCGGCCTTCTCACCAGTGTCCGGCTGCAAGGCGCAGAACACAACGACCTTCGGCGATTTCTCGATTCGCTCGCTCGACGTACCGCAAGTATGCCTTCGCTCACCGCCCACGCTACCCGCTTTGCGGGTCCACGGCTTCACCGTGATCGCCCTTCGGGCGGAGCGCGATGTCCCAATCTTGCGAGATCACCGGATCTCATTGCGTTCTGAGCCTTTCGCTTCGAAAACCGGTGAGAAGGCCGGGCTAAATGCCCCCTCTCGTCAAGGCTGAGCCGACGCCACGCCGGACCTTCCCACAACTGTTGGTTCGCACGCCTCTGGGCCTGCAGCATCCGGCTGAAAGAGCCTTCACTGGAGCCGGCCAAATCCACCGGGCGGCCGTCCTGGACAATCCTGCCTTCCTCGAGAACGAGGACTCTGTCGAACTGTAGGCTTTCGGTGATGTCGTGCGTCACGAAGACAAGCGTGGCCTTTTCCCACTTTTGGCGCGCCCGGGCCAGCAACCGTTGGCGCTCAGACCGATGGAGGCCACGAAATGCTTCATCCAGGATGACCAATCGCACGTCTTTCCTGAGCATCGCGCGGGCAAGCCGAATCCGCTGCCCCTCCCCTCCCGAAACCAACGTCCCTCCTTCACCCAGCGGCGTTTTCAATCCGAGGGCCCGGTCTTCGAGCACCGGAAGAAGACCACATCCACTGATGACGCCTGCAACACCGTTCGGCTCGGGGTTCCCATAACACAGGTTGCCGAGGAGATCTCTGTTCCACAACCGAACCTCTGGGTCGATCCAAGCTGTCGCTTGCCGGAGGCGGGCCAGAGCCCCTGCGTCGACCTGTTCTCCATCGACTTGGAACTGGCCCCGACTGGGTCTGTACCACCCGAGCAACAACCCCGCCAGGGTTGACTTGCCTGCCCCGGAAGGCCCGACAACAGCAATGTGGGTCCCGGGTTCAACACTGAACTCAACGTCCTCAAGCAACGTCCGGCCGCCGGCCCGAACCTCCACATCCGACATTCGAAAAGCAACGCCGGTCTCAGGCCGGCTCGCCGATTTGGTCTTTGCGTCACCCTCATCCGGTGCCACCAACAGCTCGTGAAGTCGCAAAAAGATATTCCGTCTCGCCGGCAACTGACGGGCCAGAGCCGCGATGTGCATACCCAGAGCCGGAATACGCAGCCCCCAATACACAAATAACAAAACCGTCCCGGGCTCGCCCCCTTGGAGGAGGCGCCCCCACACCAGCCACACCATCAACCCATAACCCATCAGGGCAAGCAGTGCCTCGGCAAGAACCCCCGCGCCGAGAAGCGAACGACGAGCCACCGACCAGTCCACGACCAAGGCCTCGTGGTTGCGGGCGATGGCCCTTTCGGCCCCATGACAACGAATTGGGGACAAACCAAGAAGGGTGTCAAGGGAAAAACGCGTGAGGCCCCCGGCATGAGTTCGGACACGGAGGTCACGCTCAGCCAGAAGTCCCTGGGCAGCCACCGGAGTCAGAACCGAAAGCAGTGCCATGGTTATGACCTTCCAGAAACCCTCGGGATCGAGCCAAATAATCCCGGCGGTCAGCGCCATCAGAAGGAACACTGCCTCTGCAATCTGGGTCCAGAGAGTAGGAATTTCGTGGAGTGCATGGACCATATGGGCCCTTTCAGCCATATCCGACCTCAGTCGGCTGCGAAAGTAACGGTCCTGAAGCCGAGGCACCTTCTCGAAGAAGGCGATTCTCAACCCGGTTTCCAAACGCCGCCCGAGTTGGAGCGCCGTGGCTGCGATCGGCAGCTTCAGTCCGGCACGCACAGCCAACAAAACCATCAGTGCGAGAATCGCCACGACCCGTTGCCCTTCGAGGCCCAACAGTCGGCCTCCGTCGATCAGGCCCCGAAAGAGTAGGCCTTCGAAGACCACCGAGCCGGCGACGATCATCAGGCCTGCGACGACCAACGACGGGGAGAGCAACCCTTCGCGGAACATCAGCCGAATCAACTCCCGACCGGGTCTTACGGGCTCTTCGGCCAGGGCTGCCTTGACCTCCTGCGGTAAGCGATCAAATTCCGTGTTTTCGGCCTGGTCCTTTCTCCCCAGAATTCGCACCAACACCGCGCCGCGCAACAACACCCCATCGTCATCGTGTGGCGATGGCCGGACAGACCAGATTGACTTGGGGACGATTTTCTCGCCGGCGCCAGGCGCCTCTCGATCCGTCTTGAGGACCTTTTCTATCAGCGCCGCGTTTTCGGGGCCGCGCCGCACCGCCCTCGACCCGACAAGGGTTGCAACGAACCGGGTTGCCGCATCGAGGGCCCCAACCGGCCGCCAACCCCCGACTTGGAAAGCGGCTTTCGTCATCCGGAGAACCTCCGCCCGCGGAATACCGAGGTCGCCCATTCGACGACGAAGCGGCGCCAAGAAATCCTCGCTCCCCGCCCATTCCAGCCAATCGGCTGCCGGTACCGGCTGCGTATGGACAAAGAGGTCCCGAATAAAATCCGAACGTTGGACCCACCGCCTCCCCACCGCAGGATCCATGACCTGGATCAGTGACCCGAGCCGCCTCCACGCAACCGTGAAATGGGCCGCCCCGCTCGGCTGCCTTACCAGAACCACCGCCGGCAGAGCATTGGCTTCGTCGAGAAGAAGGTGATCCGGCGGCAACATCACCTGCTCGGCATCAAAACCAAGGTCAAAAAACAAATCCTCGATCGTATCGATCGAAGTGCCGTCAACCGAGGTCTGACAGGCTTCGCGAAGCCGGCCGTAGCTCACGCGGGTGCCAAAGCCTTCGAGAACCGCCTTGAGGGAGGCCGGTCCGCAGTCCATCGCTGAAGTCTGGACAACCTCCGGCACAAACCAACGGGCTCCAACAGGAGGCATGCAATTATCTCCGTCCGCCGCTTCCCAAAGCGGCGGTTTTGTCGCCACCGGGCCGACTCCGGGATTTCCCGGCCAATGTGAGAACCAGCTCGAGCGGGGACATTCGATCGACCTCAACCACAAGGGTCCCTTGCATCCCGTGCTGCAAGTCTGCACTGTGCTGAGAATCGGAGAGGAGCCGACATTCAACGCTCAAGAGACCATCCACGGTTTCCTGGCCGATCCTCACGACCTCGGCTTCGATCTGACCGAACCGCATCCACGGCAGCGCATGGAGACGCAACCTGGCGGGTTGCCCAGACCCAATCCTGCCAAGGCCCGGCCCAGCTCGAAAACGGGCAGAGACCTTGAGATCCCCATCCGGGATCACCACTGCTACCAGGTCCCCGGCCATCAGGACGGATCCTGGCCTGCACGGCGACACCCGTCCCAACCACCCGGAAATCGGAGCCTTAATGGTTCTCTCCTCCAACTCGGAGGCCAGCTCGGCGGACCCATGCCCGGCGATCCCCTCTTCGACCTCGAGAGCCGCTACCCGGCTGTCGATCTCGGCCAAGGCCCTCGACCGCTCACTATTGTTCCGACGAATCTCGGATTCGAGATGGACTATTTCCGCCTCCCAAGACAGAACGATCGCCTTCGTCTGAGCCACCCGCGCGCCGGCTCGTTCAAGATCGGCGTCGGAAACCAACCCCTCGCCATGAAGCTGACGAGCACGTTCCACTTCGGCGGATGCCAGCCTGCCGTCGGCCACTGCGGCCTGGTGATCCGCTCGTGCACGCTCCAGTTCTTTGCGATCCCCAAGTCGGGCAGCATTCGCTCCCTCTTCCGTCACTTTTCGAATGGAATCAAGGACAACCAACCTCTTCCCGGCGCCTTCTCGTCGCTCAATCTCCTTGGAGAGCTGCCGGGCAGCCCGGAGACCTGACAATACAACCAGGGGATCGCCCTTCTCAACCCACCGCCCAATTTCCAGGTTCGCCTCGACAACCCGCCCGCTGACGGGCGCCGCCGTACGGTGGGCCGCGTCCACAGCCTCAATCCACGCATCGTCGGTGACCTCGTACACCGGGACCTCAGCGGCGACAAACCACCAACACCAGAGGCCGAACACCATCGACGCGATGACAATCCCGGCCATCAGCGAACGAGAGTCCGTTGAATGACGCGTCCACTATGTAATGGAAGTTGAAGTCGACATTGGGACCTGACCTCCTTAAGAAAATCGCCGCTATTCTTTGTTCATTATATACGAAAACATTTTTTTATAAAAAAATAAATTTTCTACCGTGACCTGACTAACAAACAGGTTACTCCGAACCGGAAATTCAATAGAATTTTGTGAGGGAGGATTTTGATTTACTGGTCTGTCACCAAAAGGATGTTAAACTAGATTC
>DAOWGJ010000128.1 GCA_030637505.1 Holophagae bacterium | reverse complement strand
CTGATTCGCTGCTTCAACGGCTCTGCGATCAACATCCGCCAGCACGGCCGTTGCCTCCGGCCACCGTTTGAGCGCCACCAGGCCCAGGACACCGATCCCGCAGCCCATGTCCAGAATTCGGGTTGCGGATTCAACGGCGGGAAGATTCTCCATGAGCAGCCGCGTGCCCCGATCGATCCGATCAGCCGAGAAAACTCCGACGGCACTTTGAAGTGTGAAGGCCTCTCCCCCGTTCTCGACCTCAACTTCGATCTGATCCGGAACCTCCGGCCCCGGATGCTGGGATCGCTCGAACGAAACGACTCGACTCCGCGCCCGGTTGACCAACAGGTCACCGCCTTGCCCCAGTTCCTGACCCAAGCGCTTGACCGCGGACTTGATGCCCAGTTCGTTGCCGCCAACCAGCAGAAGCCGGCCGCCAAGCCCAAGGTTCTTCCAGGCTGTCGACAGACCCTCTTGGGTCGCCGCCCGCCCCTTCTGCAGATGGACAACCGCCTGCGAAAAAGCACCCTCAGCCACCCTGCCCGCCAGACCAACAGCCTCAACCCCAGCCCCCAGGGCCTCCAACCAATCATCACGCCACGGCAACACCGCCAGGCCGCCCTGGGCTTCGACGGCCTTCCATCCGTAGAATTCGAGCACCGGGTCGTCCGAAAGGATCCCGGAGTCGAGCAGGAGCGCCGAGGATGGTGAGATGGTCACGACGCAAGGGTACTGCAGTCCGCCGTTGAGAATCGCTCAGCTCAGGTTCAACCCGAAGCCCGCAACCCGAAGCCTGTTTTCCATATCGCTCTTGTCGACGCACTTCCGGTAGGCTTCGAGGGGATCGACCTTGCGCTCTTTGACCAGGCGCATGAGATCGTCGGAGAGTGACCGCATCCCGAGCTTGGCGCCGGTCTGAATGGCCATCGGGATCTGGTGACTCTTGCCTTCACGAATCTGATTGGCCACCGCCGGGGTTACGACGAGGATTTCAAATGCAGCGACCCGCCCACCGCCGTCCGCCCGTTTGAGGAGGGTCTGCGAGATCACGCCCTTGAGAGAAACCGAGAGCATCATGCGGATCTGAGCCTGGCGATCGGCCGAGAACTGATCAATGACCCGGTCGATCGTGCTTGCGGCAGATGAGGTATGGAGAGTTCCAAAGACGAGGTGGCCCGTTTCGGCCGTCTCGATGGCCGTCTCGGTGGTTTCGAGATCGCGCATCTCACCGACAAGCACCACATCCGGGTCCTGGCGGAGGGCCGCCCGCAATGCGGCCTTGAAGCCCTCGGTGTGGCGATGAACCTCACGTTGGTTGACGAGGCACCGCTTGTTGGTGTGCACGAACTCGATCGGATCCTCGATTGTCACGATGTGGTCGGTGCGGTTTTCGTTGATGTAGTCGATCATTGCCGCCAGTGTGGTCGACTTCCCGCTCCCCGTCGGTCCGGTCACCAGCACCAGGCCCTTGTTAAGCAAACACAGGTCGGCGAACACTTGACCAAGACCCAACTGCTCGAAACTCAGTACTTTCTCGGGAATATGCCGAAAAACCGCCCCGACGCCGTTACGGTCGCAGAAGGCATTGACCCTGAACCGCCCCACACCCGCTATCTCGTATGCGAAGTCGGTGTCGTTGTGGGTTTCGAATTCCCTTCTGTTGCGCTCCGGCATGAACTCGAGAAGCAAACGTGCGACCTCGTCAGCTGAAACCGGTTGCGTCTTCTCACTCGAGGTTGGTTTCATGACCCCGTGAACTCTGTAGGTGGGACGCACACCGGAGCACAGGTGGAGATCCGACGCGCTGATCTGGGTCATGACCGTGAGGTAGGAGTCGATGCCTGCCATAACTGCCCCCCTA
Source organism: Holophagae bacterium (assembly GCA_030637505.1). Lineage (GTDB taxonomy): Bacteria > Acidobacteriota > Thermoanaerobaculia > Thermoanaerobaculales > Sulfomarinibacteraceae > DAOWGJ01. The sequence continues at coordinate 4,905 of DAOWGJ010000128.1, read as the reverse complement.
CTCGACCAGCGCGGGGTCAAAATCGGCCCGCGCAACCATCACCTGAACCACGGAGCGATAGGGAATCAGGCGGAGTCTCCCATCGTCACTACGCAGCAGCAAGTGGTGACCTGTTTCATCGACCTCGATACCCATAATGACACCGGCAACGGAAGACCCGTTCACCAATTCGATCTCCACCGCAACCGAATCGGTCAACAACCGGTTGAGGTTGAGTCCCGCGCAGCCGCTGACCTCGAGACTCCAGGCAATATTCCGGCGGTACTGCTCGACGATGAGGCGCATTTGCGCCGCCAGCTGATCCCCAAGCCCACTGATGATCTTGGCCCAGGTCATCGGGGCGCTGTCACGCAGGCCGTCGATCACCGCGAGATCCATCGCCAGAACCCGGGTCGGTTCCACGGCCCTGGCGGTGGCAGGTCTCGGACCGTTGTCAATCACCGACAACAACCCGAGGACCTGGCCTGACCGAACGGTGCCGAAGACTCGCTCCACCCCTCCGGCGAAGGAACCGCTCAGTTCCACCGCCCCGTCGAGGACAACAAATAGACCACCCGGCGCATCCCCTTCCGACCACAGCACCTCACCAGGGGCATAGGTCTGCTCGCCGGCCCCTGACGCCAAGACTTCGATCTCCTCAACCTCCAGTTTTTCAAAAACAGCCAACTGTGCCAATGCTTCCCGCAACTCACTCATTTTGACCTCAATTTCCGGATTCTTCTGATCATCATTCTAACCTGAACCCACTGCGAAGCTTTCTCGTATATGACGGAATACACGGCGTCTCACTACGGTTATCAGAGGCGTCCCAGGGAGGTTTCTGTTGCGATCCTATACCCGTTCATTCGTTCTCTTGTTACCGGTTGTCTTTTGTCTGCTGCTGACCGCTCCTGCTCTCGCTGCCGACCATGGCCAACCCCTGTGGTTCGACCTCGTTACCGAGGACACCAAGGCCGCCACGACCTTCTATGAGGGTCTTTTTGGTTGGGAGATTGACCCCGGCCGAGGCAAGGTGCTTCAGATCTTTCACAACGGTCGTAACATCGCCGGCCTGATCAAAATCGGCGACGAGTTGCCCGGCCAGTCCGAGGCGCAGTGGCTGGTCGGTATCGTCGTCGATGATCTCGTCAAGGCAGTCGCGTCCGCCCGCTCGGCCGGAGGAACAATCCTCCGCGACGTAACCGAGGTGGAAGGGTCGGGCGCCTACGCCGTCATCAGAGACCCTCAAGGTGCGATCTTGATCATCGGGACACCGACTCGTGAGATCGGCGGCCCACGAGAAGATGGGAATTTCGCATGGGTCGAACTCTGGACGGATGACCTTGATGCCGCCGCAGACTTCTATCGGAAAGTGATCGGCTACGAACGCAACACCGTTGAAGGTCCCGACGGCGCCTACACCGTATTCGAAACCGCTGGAGAACCGCGAGCGGGCCTGGTCCCCACACCCAACGAAGACGCCCGGCCGATCTGGGCGCCCTACATCGGCGTTGCGGATCTTGCCGCCACGCTCAAACGCACGACTGAACTCGGTGGAACAGTTGTTCTGGCCCCCCGCGCCGACTTCGGCGGTGGAAGGGTGGCCCTGATCGAAGATCCCACCCACGCAATGGTCTTCATCGCTCAGCTGAAGGCAGACAAGGAGAATTCCCGATGAAAAGACGCCTGGTCTATTTGGTGCTTCTTGCTGCCGCCCTGCTGGGCCTGACTGTTGGGATGACCGCCTGTGAGACCGGTGGAACAAGCACCGTCTATGTCGGCGTGCACGGAGGTTACGGCTACGGTCCCGGATGGGGCTATGGCGGCGGCTATTACCCTCGCGGTGGCGTCGGCCCTTACTGGTAGGCTTCACAGCCTGAGAAGGTTGATGTGCGGGCCCTGAAGGACCCGCCTACACAGATCTCAGAAACCCCGTAGTCAGGTCCTTCAGGGCCTGTTCTCCAGGGCTCAGGGAAGACGAATTGCCTACATACTCCGTCTGTACTGCCCACCAACCTCGTAAAGCGCATTGGAGATCTGTCCCAGGGAGCAGACCCGGACGGTGTGGAGGAGTTCCGCGAAGATGTTCTCGCCGTCGCGTGCGACTCGCTGGAGGTTTTCAAGGGCCTCGGACGCTGCCGCCGAATGGCGTTGCTGGAAATCCTCAACATGGGCAATTCGTGCGTTCTTCTCTTCGGCCGTGGCCCGGGTCAACGCGGTCACCTCGACGGACGCACCGGCCCCTTCCCGGAGGAAGGTGTTGACGCCGATGATCGGGAATTCACCGCTATGCTTGAGGCGCTCATAGTGCAGGCTCTCCTCCTGGATCTTCGAGCGCTGGTACATCGTTTCCATCGCACCGAGCACATCCCCCCTCTCGGCGAGGCGCTCGAACTCGTCAAGCACCCTCTCCTCGACCCAGTCGGTTAGCCATTCAACGATGTGCGAACCCTGGATGGGATTCTCGTTCTTCAGCAGGCCGAACTCCAGGGAGTTGATCAACTGGATCGCCACCGCCCGCCGGACGCTCTCCTCGGTCGGCGTCGTGATTGCCTCGTCGTAAGCGTTGGTGTGGAGGGAGTTGCAGTTGTCCGCCAGGGCCAGGAGGGCCTGAAGCGTCGTGCGGATATCGTTGAAGTCGATCTCCATCGCATGCAGCGACCGGCCGGAGGTCTGGATGTGGTACTTGAGCTTCTGCGAGCGCTCGTTGCCGCCGTAGAAGCTGCGGATGGCGATCGACCAGATGCGGCGGGCAACCCTTCCGATGACTGCGTATTCGGGATCCATGCCGTTGGAGAAGAAGAAGCTCAAGTTGGGGGCGAAGTCGTCGATTAACATGCCCCGCGCCAGATAGGTCTCGACGAAGGTGAAGCCGTTGGCCAGGGTGAAGGCCAGCTGCGAGATCGGGTTGGCCCCGGCTTCGGCAATGTGGTAGCCGGAGATCGACACCGAGTAGAAGTTGCGCACGCCTCGGTCGGTGAACAGGCGCTGGATATCACCCATCAGGCGCAGGGCAAACTCAGTCGAGAAGATGCAGGTATTCTGGGCCTGGTCCTCCTTGAGGATGTCCGCCTGCACCGTGCCCCGGATGACCCGGCAAGTCGCTTCTAGGATCTCCTCCCACTCGCCCTCTTCAAGCAGGTCCTCGAGGGACTCCCAGTCCTTCCCGTCGACCAGGGGTTGGAAGGCAGCCTCCGCCGAGGCTTCGAGCCGGCCGCTTTCGATCAGACGTTTCCTCGCTTGCTGCCGGGCGGCAGCGTTGAAGAACATCGCCAAAATCATCGGCGCCGGACCGTTGATCGTCATCGAAACTGAAGTCGTCGGATCGCAAAGGTCGAAACCGGCATAGAGGCGCTCGACGTCCTCGACCGTGCAGATGCTGACGCCGCTCTCACCAACCTTGCCCCAGATATCGGGTCTCTCGGCCGGATCTTCTCCGTAGAGGGTCACCGAGTCGAATGCGGTCGAGAGCCGGGTTGCACCGTGACCCCCGGCCAGCAGATGGAAGCGTTTGTTGGTCCGCTCGGGCCCTCCCTCACCGGCGAACATCCGCGTCGGAAACTCCCCGGTCCTTTTGAGCGGGAAAACGCCCGCGGTGTAGGGGAAGGCGCCGGGAACGTTCTCCAAAAAGAGGTAGCGCAAGATCCCGGCCCAGGTCTGGCGCTGCGGCAACTGGACCTTGGGCAGCTTGGTGCCGGAAAGCGAGACCGAGGTCAAGGGAACCCGGACCTCCTTCCCACGAACTGTGTAGGAGAACTCCTCACGAGCGTAATCCTTGAGGATAATCGGCCACGCGGCCAAGAGCTCCCGGGAGTCCTCCTCCAGTTCGTGGGCCAGGCGCCGAATTTCCGCATCGAGGTCGGCCATCTGGACCTCATGGGTCACCTCGGACGCGATAACCTCCTCAAACAGGCGGAAGAGGTTGTCGCCGTCGCACTCCTCTTCCCGAGCACAGAGAATCGCCCGGGCACCGACCAGCTGGTAGAGCTTGTCGGCGACTGTTATCTGGCGCTCCGCCCAGTCCTTGTAGCTCCTGACCGCGCGCGAGATGTCGCGCAGGTACCCGGCGCGCTCTCCGGGGATGATCGGGTTGCGCTGCGGCAGACCGCAGGGCGCCGCCATCGTTTCCTCACACGCCCAGGCGGCGCCGAAGTCCTGCTCCAACCGGCGGCACAGCGCACCGAAGAGGGCGTTGACCCCAAGGTCGTGAAACTGATGCGCACAGGTGCCGAAGATCGGCAGTTCCTCGTCTTCGGGACCCTCAAACATTTCATGGCAGCGCCGGTACTGTTTGCGAACGTCGCGGATGGCATCCAGAGCCTTGGATCGGTCGAATTTGTTGATCGCCACAAAATCGGCGTAGTCCAACATGTCGATCTTTTCCAGTTGCATCGCCGCGCCATATTCGGGGGTCATCACATAGAGTGACAAATCGGCGATGTCGACAATCTCCGAATCCGCCTGCCCGATGCCGGAACTCTCGACGATGATCAGGTCGAATCCCGCCCCCTTGCAAATGGCGATCGACTGCTCGATGTAACGACTCAGGGCCCGGTGGGCCTGGCGGGTCGCCAACGAGCGCATGAAGACCCGGTCCGATGTCAGGGAGTTGAGCCGGATGCGATCACCCAGAAGCGCCCCCCCCGTCTTTCTTTTGGTCGGATCGATCGACAGGATGGCAATCGTGGCTTCCGGGAAATCCGCGAGAAAACGAAGAACCAGCTCGTCAGTCAGTGACGACTTGCCGGCGCCGCCGGTCCCTGTCGTGCCCAGCACCGGCGCCGGTCGGGGCGCCTGAGGAATGTCGACCTCTTTGCCCTCTTCCGCAAGGGTGATCGCCCGGGCAACATCCAACCAATGTTCGGGCGTGTTGTCGAAAACCTGAGCGCCCCCGAGGTCGGTCGGGTCGAAATCGCAGGCAACGAT
>DAOWGJ010000083.1 GCA_030637505.1 Holophagae bacterium | reverse complement strand
TCGAAACCCTGGATTGTCACCGGGTCCCCGAGAAAGTGCTGGATCGGGCGGTGGGCCAGGTCGGCCGGTCGTTGATGGCCCAACATCGTGGCCAGAGTTGGGTTGGCGTCGAGGATGACGCCCCTTTCATCGGCCACGAAGACGCCGACCGGCAACCCGTCAACGATTCGACGCGAGGCCGTGTCTTCCTTGGTTCGACGTCGTCTGGACCAATAAAGCGCCGTTCGGATCACCTCTTCGACCGCCGCCAAGCCGCGAGCGTCCTTGACAATGAGCCCGTCGACGCCGCTCCGAAGGGCCGAGGCGCCGACTCCGGGGTCGTCACTTTGGGTCGTGACGACGATTGCCGCTTCGGGAAGTCTCTCCCTCAAGAGGTCCATCAGCTCGTCGCCTGTAATCCAGGGGAGTTCGAATTCGGTCATCACCAGACCGTAAGGCCGGTCGGTCAGCGCCCGGGTCACGGAGGCCGCGTCGTGGGCCATATCGATGGCGACATCTCCGAACGCGCCCTTGATCACCAAAGACAATAGGTCCCGGTCGTGTTGATTGTTGTCGATCACCAGGATCGGCGGGAGGTGTTTCACGGAAATTCCAAGGTGCAGGATTCCCCTGAGTCCGACAGGACCCGAGTTGTCCCAAGGCGGGCCGGAGCGGCGTGGTCTGTCATCAGTCTGTGCCAACTCTACCATAGGGCGGCAGAAAATGATATGCTAAAGTGTTTTGTTTTCTGCAAAATCGTACGATTGTCCGGGGTCTGAAGAAATGGACAGGACCGTTGCGCGATCTGCTACGGTTGGTGGCCCGGAGGAGGACTTGATGATTAGCAAATGCTACGATCTCGCCGTCATCGGAAGTGGACCGGCGGGGCAGAAGGCGGCGATTGCAGCTGCCAAACTCGGCAAAAATGTGGTCCTAATGGACAAAGCGGCAATGCTCGGTGGGGTCAGCCTTCACAAGGGGACGATTCCCAGCAAAACCCTGCGCGAAAGCGTGCTGCACCTGACCGGCCTGAGACATCGTGCGTTCTTCGACCGCGGCTACCTCGCAAAGCCCCACATCCGGGTCGAGGACCTGATGCAACGAGTAGACCTGGTGATTCAGGAGGGCCGTGCGGTGGTCCGCGACCAGCTCAAGCGCAACCAGGTGCACCTGGTAGACGGCCTGGCGCGCTTCAGTGGTCCGCACACCCTCGATGTGGACACCGGCGGGCAGAACGTGACAATCAAGGCGGACCATATCCTCGTCGCCTGCGGCACCCGTCCTTTTCGGCCGGAGCACATTCCTTTCCAGCCCAAGCGTATCGTCGATTCGGATGCGATGGTCGAGGGTGTGACCGGTGATTTGGCCCGTTCGGCCATCGTCGTCGGCGCGGGGGTCATCGGCCTCGAATACGCCTCGATGATGGCGGCCCTCGGTGTCAATGTCACGGTCATCGATGGTCGCGACACCTTGCTCGCGTATGTGGACTCCGAGATCACCGAGGTGTTGTCCCAGCAATTGCGGCGCAACGGGGTCACCTTCTGCCTCGGCGAGACGGTGCAGTCGATCGAGGTGGAAGAAGACGGTCTTATCGTTGCAACTCTCGGCGGCGGCAAGACCGTCAGCGCCGAGCGCCTGCTTTTCGCCGCGGGCCGGCAGCCGAACACCGACAAGCTCAACCTGAGCGCCGCCGGACTCAAGTCTGAAAAACGAGGGCACCTCAAGGTCAACGAGAACTTCCAGACCGCGGTGGACCATATCTACGCTGCCGGGGATGTCATCGGCCCTCCGGCCCTTGCCTCGACCGCCATGGAGCAGGGGCGACTGGCCAGCTGCCACATGTTCGGGGTGCCATTCAAAAACGTACCCGAGTTGCTGCCCTTCGGCATCTACTCCATCCCGGAGATCTCGTTCGTCGGGCGGACCGAGCACCAGCTGACCGAATCGAAAATTCCCTATGAGGTTGGTCTTGCGCGCTTTGAAGAGGTCGCGAGGGCACAGATCGTCGGCGATCAGGTCGGCCTGCTCAAGCTGCTCTTCGACCCGGCGAGTTTCGAGATCCTCGGCGTGCACGTCATCGGCGAGAGCGCTGCCGAACTGGTACACATCGGGCTCACCGTGATGGTGGCCGGAGGAACGGTGGAGACACTGCGAGACACCGTCTTCAACTACCCCACCATGGCAGAGGTCTACAAGGTGGCCGCAATCGATGGCCTCAACAAGGTTCGACTGAGGCCTGTGGAATCCGAGCCGAGAAGCAACTAACCTGGCTGAGCCGGAGCTAAAAGGCAAGGCCCGGCTCGCCGGGAAGCTCTCAGCTATCAGCTATCAGTCGGACAGCACGACTTATCCACAGTTCTTGCCTCGTTTTTTCGAGGCAGTTCGTGGATAAGTCGCTAACCGGCCCACTTCGGAAAAGGCCTCCGCCAGATCGAAAATGAAATTGTAATTTATTCACTAATGATTGACTAAATTTAGTCATTAGGTATTATCTATCTATGGATCCACGATTCTCTCCCCACAACACCCACCGAGAGGAACCTCTCTTTTTCCGGGACAGGGACCCGCAGCTCCGACTGCTCAAGCGCCTGCCCAAGAGCTATCGTCCTCCTCTGCTCGATGCCTTTCCCACGGACGCCCCTGGCATTTTCACACTCGGGGGCGGTAGGCAGGTGGGGAAGACCACTCTTCTCAAGCTGTGGATGGCAGAGTTGCTGGAAAGGGGAACCTCACCGGAGAGCCTGGTCTTTCTCAGCGGTGAAATGATTGATGATCACCACTCCCTTCTGAGACACCTGCAGGAGGTGCTCGCCGAGATGCCTGACAAAGGGATCCGCAGGATTATTCTTGACGAGGTCACCTACATCCGGGATTGGGATCGTGCTGTCAAGTTTGCGGCCGACGCCGGAATGTTGGAACGAACCAGCCTGATGATCACCGGGTCGGACCTTGCCCTCATGCTGGAGGCAAAGGCTACGTTTCCCGGACGTCGGGGGCCGGAAGATGTTGTTGACTTCCATCTGCGCCCCCTCTCATTCCGCGAGGCTTACTCCCTCGAAGTGGGCGACGAAGCTGTTGCCGAAATCACGGCCTTGGGTCGCCGACCGACACCCGAAGACCTCGAGCCGGTTTTCGGTGCCTTTGAGCGCTACCTCATCCACGGCGGTTACCTGACGGCCATTAACGATATGGCCGCTGAAGGGCGGATTAACAGGGCGACACTCGCGACCTACGCCGACTGGATCCGGGGCGACTTTGCAAAGCGGGGAAAGAAGGAAGGGTCCCTCAGAGAGATCCTCGGTGCCGTCATCCGCCGCATGGGAAGCCAAATCACCTGGAACTCTCTCGCTCGGGATCTCTCCATCGACCATCCCAAGACGGTCGCTGATTATGTAGATCTTCTGGTATCAATGGACGCCGTCTTCGTGCAGCCGGCCCTCAATGAAAACAGGCTCACGGGCGCCCCCAAAAAGGCGCGCAAGGTGATGTACTCGGATCCCTTCATCTTCCACGCCGTACGATCCTGGCTGCAGCCGGTGGATGATCCCTTTTCGGAGCAAATCGTGTCCGCTGTTCGGGCGCCCAAGATTACCGCCCAATTGGTGGAGGCCTGCGTCGCAACTCACTGCGCCAGACACTTTTCTACGTTTTACATCAAGGCAGCCGGTGAGGTGGACGTGGCCTATGTCGCTGAGGGCCGGTTCTGGCCCGTCGAGGTGAAGTGGTCCGAGCAGGCACGCCCGGCTGAACTCAAGCAGATTCGAAAGTACGACAACGGCAGGATCCTGACCCGTTCCCGCCACTGTGGCACCGTCCACGGATTGCCCACGACCCCGCTGCCCCTGGCGCTGCTTCGTTGGCCGGATTGCATGTGTAAAGTGGACCGAAATCCTGAATGAGGCTAACCCGCCCTTCTCACCAGTGATCTACTACGGCGCGAAATACGCAGCGATCTTCAACGTTTTCTTGATTTCCCTCAATCAACGTACTGTCAAGTACGCCTCATTCGCTGCCCACGCCACCCGCTTCGCGGCCACGAGCCTGACGGCTCGACAGCCCTTCGGGCTTGGCGCGATGTCCCTATCTGCGAAAACGCCAAATCTCACC
>DAOWGJ010000197.1 GCA_030637505.1 Holophagae bacterium | reverse complement strand
TAAAGAGCAATAAAATGCTCGAGGTCGGGGGACATCGCAGGCTTGCTCTGTAGGGTGGGCCTTGGCCCACCATATGGCCAACCAGGGTCCAGAGATGGTGGGCCAAGGCCCACCCTACGTGGAACGCGGTTTTGCTGATCTGGTTCGGGACTGAGGTTGTACCTTGTCGGCGAGCAGTTACAATCCAGGAGAACGAATCGGAGGGCCGAAAATGAGTGAGAAAGATTTCAAGCCGTACGTTCCGGCGGAGACGTCGATGCCGGAGATGACGTTCAAGGCGGTGGGCCTCGGAGTGGTGATGGCAATCGTGCTGGGCGCCGCCAACGCATACCTCGGCATGAAGGTCGGTCTGACGGTGGCTGCGACTTTCCCGGCTGCGGTCGTTGCGATGGCGGCCATGCGGATTTTTCGTGGCAACATCCTCGAGGAGAACCTCGCCCGGACGACGGCCTCGGTTGGGGAGTCGCTGGTGGCAGGGGCGATCTTTACGATCCCGGCGTTCCTCATTGCCGGTGCATGGTCGGAGTTCAACCTCCGCGATGCGATGCTGATCATGGGCATCGGCGGTGTCCTGGGTGTGCTGTTCGTCATCGTCCTCCGTCGGCCGCTGGTCGTTGAGGCGAACCTGCCCTTTCCGGAGAGCGTCGCCGCGTCTGAGATCGTCAAGGCAGGCCAGAAGGGCCAGACCGGCGCTGGACTGGTGTTTGGGGCGATGGGGATTGCGGCGGTTTGGGAACTCTTGAAGAACGACGCCGGCCTCCAGATCATTCGGGACAAGGCTTCGGCGTTCCTGCACTTCCCCCGCTCGGCGATCGAGGTCTTGGGAAACAAGCTGGAGTATGGCGGCGGCATGTTTTTGTCGACTCCGGAGGCGTCGCCGATGGTGATGGGTGTTGGGTTCATCGTCGGCCTTCGGATCTCGGCAGTTCTATTCTGTGGTGCGATTCTCGGCTGGCTGGTGCTGGTGCCGTTGGCGATTTTTCTCAACCCGGACCTGGCCACCGTCGGCGCCGAACAGGGATGGCCGGCACTGGCCTTCGAGATCTGGTTCCGGCAGATCCGGCCGCTGGCGGTTGGCACGATGATCGTCTCGGCTTTTTACACGCTTTACAACCTTCGCGGTCCGTTGATCGACGGGATCTCGAAAGCGCTTGCGGGTATCGGGGCCGGAAGCGCCGGGGACGCCGTGCCGCGAACGGAGCGTGATCTCAACCTCAAATGGGTATTCATCTCGATCGGGGTGATGGCTGTTCCGATGTTCCTGCTCTACAGGTACTTTTCGGCATCGACGCCGGGGGCGTTGGTGCTGACGGTGGTCATGCTGGTTCTGGGCTTTCTCTTTGCCGCTGTCGCCGGCTATCTGGTGGGCCTGGTCGGCAACTCCAACAACCCGATCTCCGGATTGACCTTGTCGGCACTGGTGATCGCCGCCTTGTTGATGGTCTTGATGCGGGTCACCGGAGTTCACGGAGTCGCCGCGGTGCTCGGGGTAGCCGGTGTGGTCTGTTGCGCGGCCGGCGTTGCGGGCGACATGATGCAGGACTTCAAGGTCGGACACATCCTTGGGGGAACGCCGTGGCGGATGCAGATGGGCGAGATCATCGGTGTCGTGGCGGCGGCGGTCGTACTGCCGGTGCTTCTGATGGTCCTCAATCAGGCCTACACCATCGGTTCGGCCGAATTGCCGGCGCCCCAGGCCGGGTTGATGGCCCTGATGGCCCAGGGCATCGTCGGCGGCGAGATGGCCTGGGCTCTGGTGATTGTCGGCATGCTGCTGGGCGTTGCGCTGATTCTGATCGAGGCGCCGGCGCCGATGTTGATCGCGGTCGGCATGTACCTGCCGTTCTCGACGACTTCGGCCGTCTTCGTGGGCGGCGTCCTGCGTGCGATCTTGGATTGGTTCCTCGGGCGCAGGAAGGCCGATGACGAGACCAAGACCAAGGCCGAGAACTCGGGCATCCTGGTGGCGTCCGGGCTGATCGCCGGGCAGTCGTTGATGGCGGTTTTGCTGGCATTCGTCGTCTTGTATGAGCAGGGGGTCATGAAACTGCCGGGGGGGCAGCACCTGCTGCCGCACTTCTTCGAGGATTTCGGATTCCTGCGCTTGGGGTTGGGCTTTTTGGTCTACCCGCTCCTCCTGCTGCTGCTGGTCTGGCTGCCGTTAGCCCGCTCGTCTGACCGATGATCTACTGCGGCGCGAAATCCGCAGCGAGATTCGACGTTTTCTTGCATTTGCTCAATCACCGTACCGTCAAGTACGCCTCTTTCGCTCATGCAGCGAAAACGCCGAATCTCACCCCGTCTTCCGCGCCTCGCGACGAAAATCGGTCAGAGGTGCGGGCTGAGACGGTCGAAGAGAATCTGAAGGCCGACGGTGAGAGAAATGGGTGCCGTGAATCACATTCGCACACTTGAGAAAGTGATACAGTATCGAAAATCTCTCGCCTTGGAGTGTGTGATGCAGCGCTGGCTACCTTTTCTTGGACTTGTCTTGATTGCTTTTGTAGGTGGGGGGGGATCTGCGGCTGCTGCTCCTCCCGACGATCTGGTATTGACCGAGTTGATTACGGGTCTGGTAAGACCAGTCGCCGTGCGTCATGCAGGAGACGGCAGCGGGCGTTTGTTCATTATCGAGCAGGCGGGAGTGATCCGGATCTGGGATGGAACGGGGTTGATTCCGACGCCTTTCCTCAACATCAGCTCGATCGTTGACAGCGGTGGTAACGAGCAGGGCCTGTTGGGTCTGGCTTTTCACCCGAACTACGCGAGCAACGGCTATTTCTACGTCAACTTCACCTACGACCCGGGCCCCGGGCTCGACCGCACGCGGATTGCCCGCTACAGCGTGTCAGCCGGCAATCCCGACGTGGCCGATACGTCGGAGACCGTGCTGTTGGAGATCGAGCAGGATTTTTCCAACCACAACGGCGGGGATATCCACTTTGGGCCTGACGGCTACCTTTACATCGGTATGGGTGACGGCGGTTCCGGAGGGGATCCCAACAATCGGGCCCAGGATCGCACCCAGCTTCTGGGCAAGATGCTGCGAATCGACGTCGACGGCGCTGCCCGTTCGGGCCGAGGCGTCATCACCGGGTGCGGACTCCAGGCGAACTACGACATTCCAGTGGACAACCCCTTCGTCGATGACGGCAACGCCTGTGACGAGATTTGGGCCTACGGAATGCGCAATCCGTGGCGTTTTAGTTTCGACCGGATAACCGGCGCTCTGTTCATCGGTGACGTTGGGCAGGAACTCTGGGAAGAAATCGACTTTCAGCTCGCGGCAAGCTCTGGTGGCGAGAATTACGGCTGGCGGTGTTACGAGGGCACCCATGAATACAACACATCAGGGTGCTCAGGGCCCTTCGTTGACCCAATCCTGGAGTATTCACAAGCAAGCGGAGGATGTTCGGTCACAGGTGGCTATTCATATCGAGGCCACGGAATTGCCGGCTTCGGGGGCACCTACATATACGGAGACTACTGTTCAGGAAAAATCTGGTTTGCCCTTCCTGCGGGGGGCTGGTCGAGCGTGCTTTGGTTGGATACCAGCCTCGGCATCAGCACCTTTGGTGAGGACGAGGACGGCGAAATCTACATCGCCGATCTGTTCGGCGGCACGGTGTCCCGCTTTGAGAGCCCCTCGACGATCTTCGTCGACGGATTCGAGTCAGGTGACACCTCGGGTTGGTAGATCTGCCTCAACTCCGGGTGAAACACCCTTCCCGGTGGCGCACCAGGGTTTTGGTCGGCGTTCACCTCCTGATTCTGGTTCACATCGCCCACTGGCTGATCTCGGGAAGGACGATCGCCGGTCTCGAACCATCGGAGGCGATGGAGTTTTCCAAGCACGGCGTCATCAATCTGGGACTGATCCTGCTGGTGGGGGCGGCTTTGATCACCGCGGTGTTCGGGCGCTTTTTCTGTGGCTGGGGCTGCCACATCATCGCAATGCAGGACCTGTGTCGTTGGCTGTTGATCAAGGGTGGGATCAGACCCAAACCCTTGCGATCTCGCCTGCTCCGGTGGGTTCCTCTCGCCGCATTCGTCTATATGTTTGTGTGGCCGATCGTATATCGCCTGGGCGCCGGCCGTGTTTTTCCGCCGGTGACGACGGCCCTGACGACCTCGAATCTCTGGGCTTCGATGCCGGGGTTGGTCATCGGCGGCCTGACAATCGTCGTCTGCGGTTTTGCAATCGTGTACGTCTTGGGCGCCAAGGGCTTTTGCACCTACGCCTGTCCCTATGGCGCCCTTTTCGGCGCCGCGGACCGGTTGGCGCCCTTGAGGGTTCGGGTGAACGACGATTGCAACCAATGTGCCCGGTGTACCGCGGCGTGCACCTCAAACGTCCGTGTGCACGAGCAGGTCCGGGATTTCGCGATGGTCCGGGACTCCGGGTGCATGAAGTGCCTGGATTGTGTGGCGGCCTGTCCAAACGACGCCCTGTATCTCGGCTTTGGCCGGCCTGCCCTTGGTGCGAAACCTCGAGTGGGAGGGCCACCTGCAGGTCGGCCCTGGAATGTCGACTGGATGGAGGAGATCGTCCTGGCTTCGGCATTCGTGCTGGCTTTCGGCACGTTTCGGGGGTTGTATGGTCGGATCCCCTTCCTCTTGGCGCTGGGTTTGAGCGGGATCCTGGCCTTCCTCAGCTTGACGTCGGTCCGGCTGGCAGGTACTCGAAACCTGAGATTCGGCGCCGCTCGGCTCAAACGGGATGGGCGGGTGACCTCGGCAGGATGGATTTTCGCTTTCGTGATGATTGTGGCCGGAGGACTCTGGATTCACAGCGCTCTGGTCCGTTTTCATGAGGCCAGGGCTGGGGTGGCGTTTGAGGAAACTGCCGGACTTCGTTCGACGGCGCTGGATCTCGGCTTTGACGGGCTCACCGATCAGGCAGCCGTTGAACTTGTTGATCAAGGCCGCCGCCATATCGACTGGACACGGAAGTGGGGCCTGATCTCCAATCCCTCGTCTCATTTCAGGGCATCGTGGTTTGCTTTTCTTCAAGGGCGGATGGAGTCGGCCCTGGCATCGGTCGAGCAGGCGCTCAAGATGCAGCCGAGGGCCTCAGAGGTCCATTTGCTGCACGGCCGGGTGCTCGCTGCGGTTGGTCGCCCTCGGGAAGCCGTGATGGCCTTCGTCCGTTCGGTCGAAATCGATCCCGGGGCGCCTCAGGGCTTCATCAGCCTGGGCTCGCTCTCGGGTGCTCTCGGCGACGTGTCCAGGGCCCGGGAGGTCTTCCGGAGGGGAGTGCTTCGTCACCCGGAAAATGCGAACCTCCATTACAACTTCGGTGTCGCCTGCGCCATGGAGGGGGATTTCGACGAGGCGCAGGGTTCATTTGAACGGGCCCTTGAGATCAATCCCGAACATGTCAAGGCCCGGGAGAATCTCGTTGGTCTGACAGTTTTTCCGGTGCCGGTGGAATGAAGCCGGCGGGTGTGATGTTGAGGTTTGCAGGGTTGAGTCAATGCTCAAACGTTGGAGGGTGTTCATGACGACGAAAAAGAGTGTATGTGGAATTCTGATCAAGAGCCTCTGTGTCGCGGCGCTGGTCGTGCTCTGGGCGGGTTCGGCATCAGCGGCGGACGGCAAGAGCACAGAGGGCGCTGTGGGCCCCGACGTCGTGGTCTTTGATCTGTACGGTACTGAGTATTGGGGCTCTTCGAATGATAGCTCGGCCTACTCGGTCGCTACCGAGAGCTGTAACCGTGGAGATGTTCCGGTCGAATGGGTTAGCGGCACAAATGAGCACCCTGTGATCGCTCAGAACCTCTACCGCCTCAAGGAGGGTCGGTTTGAGCAGTTGGGGCAGAGCTGGCTCAAACACGGCTTCCTTTCGATCAACGGCAGCGCCTGCGACACCTGCATTCAACCTCCCAACGGCGGGGCACAGCTGGGCGTCGGTTGTTCGGATCCCTATTCGGCTGGTCTTAACGGGAGTCAAGGTCTCCTCGGGCCACGCTCCGAGGTCAATGCCTTTACCGGAGAATTTCCAATGCCCCACTCTTTGCCCGACGGTGGCGCCTATACGGTACTCAGTGGACGTATCCAGGTGGCAACGGACGACGTCACACCGGCAATGAATACGGGGGCGCTCTATTTCATCGAAGGCCAGTACGTCACCCAGGACGACGCGGGAGCGGACAACGGTCTCAATAACGCGGCCTATCGCAAGGTCAATGTGGCAGCCAATCTCGATCTGACTTTGGACGGTGCGACCCAAGAGTCCGTGCCGGCGATCTTCGCCTGGAATGCTGAAGAACCGACGGTGACCGTTCGAAAGGTCGACGTGCCCAGCGAAGGTTCGTTCTACATCGCACACAAGGCGACGGACAACGGGAACGGTACCTGGCGGTACGAATACGCCCTGTTCAACCTCAATTCCCACCGCAGCGCCTGGTCGTTCGCCGTGCCGATCGAGGGGGACACGGTCATCACCAACGCAGGATTCCGCGATGTCGATTCGCACTCCGGCGAGCCTTATGATCCGACTGACTGGACGATCACTGTGGACAACGGGGCCGGCTGGATCAGTTGGTCGACCGACGACTTCGCCACCAACGAGGATGCCAATGCCTTGCGCTGGGGCACGATGTACAACTTCTGGTTCGACGCCGACGCCTCGCCGCAGACCGGAGGCGCGCAGATCGGCCTGTTCCGCCCGGGGTCGCCGTCATCGCTTGAGCCGATGGTCCTGGCGCCCAGGGCCGGTGGATCCTTCATCTTCGCGGACGGCTTCGAGAACGGGGACACCACGGCCTGGTAGGCATTTCGTCGAACGAAATGCATGCGCCCTTCGGGCGGTGAAAGATCAGACAGCTGAGGCGTTCCATTCTGACGGGTTGCTGCTTCTGGGGGCCTCAGCCCAACACGGAGAGAACCCCGACGGTTTCGCACGCACTTCTCAGTCGTTTGTCCAGGGTGGCCAGCGGAAGACTCCTTCTGAGAGCAAGCTCGAGATAGGCGGCATCGTAGGCAGAGAGGCTGTGTTCTGCGGCGATATTCAGAGTCGCCGTCAAGGCCTGGCTGTGGGAGTCCCGATCCACCTCGATGGGAAGGGCCTTGATCGCAGCGACCAGACGAGTTTGCTCATGGCGCTGAATTCGGCCTTTCCTCGTTGCGACCAGAAGGACGTTGGCGACTTCCAGGCTCCAGATCTGGGGGACGACGGCAACATCCTCAGTGAGGGACCGCAGGAGGTCTGTGGTGTCGGGGGTGCTTTCGTCCGAGAAGATCCACGACATAGTTACGGAGCAATCAAGGACGAAGGCCATCAGTGCCTGCGGCCGTCGGTAATCATCTCTCGGACCTCATCGGCGCCGACCGAATGTCTGGATCGAAAGTCTTGGAGATTGCCGATGGCGGTGGCGATAGCCTCTGAGTCCCTTCCCGCGACGGGGCGGAGTTCTGCAATCGGTGTCCCGTGACGGGTGATGACAATCGACTCACCCTTCTCGACCCGCATCAGTAACTCGGAGAGGTGTGTTTTGGCTTCGTAGGCGCCAACCGTGGTCATAAGAACCTCCTTAGACCAGTGTAAGACCAGTCTAACACACGATCAGTTCAGCAGATTAGTGGCGAGAAATTCGGGTTAGGGGCTTGACCAGCTGAAGGTGTCGCCGGACTCGAAGGCATCGGCGAAAAGCAGGGATGCGAGGGCGCCGTCGTAGGCTTGGCCGGGAATATGGCGAGAGTCGCCGGTCTGCAAGTCGGTGACAGTGGCAAAAGGTACGAACCGGCCGCCAGGCGTCAGAGTGCGTACGACAGCGATCCCGTTGCTCACTGTTGTTGTTGTGACCTCGTCGAAGAGGTCTTCGATGAGCACGTGACCGTATGGCGCCAGTGTTCTTTGTGCACGCCCAAGCAGCGTTCCATCGGCGCGGTAGAGATCGAAAGCCATGACGATGGGTTCCGTGCCGGCGCTGACCGCACCGGCGTCAGTTCCGAACTCGGTACTGTCCTCAAGACCCATCAGCAGTGAAGCGTTTTCAAATGAGAATGCCTCGCTTTCGGCTGTCGCGGGGATATGGCGAAGCAAAGACGCCGAGATCTCCTGCTGGCCTATCCCGTTGACCATCACTGATCCGGTGGTTGGTGTCACTCGGAGCGCCGCCGTACCGGTTGTGCTGAAGGCAGTAACCAAGACGTCCGCCACGCGAAGCGCTTCACCTGCGGCCAGCACATAGCCGACCGTTGCCGGTGCGCTGTTATCGGTCCCGCTCGGCAAAAGGGCCAACTCAACAGTAGCGGCGGAAGCGGCCAGGATCTCCAAGTCGGTTCCGAAATCGCCGACATCGGCCGCAAAAGGTAGAAACAGCGGTTCTGCAGCAACTCCGTCGATCGAGGGAACCGTTGCGGGGTCGCCAGATCCATTGTTGATCACATACGCTGCAGCGAGGAAGCTTCCATCAGCGGTCGACGTGCTGACCACCAGGTAGCCGTCATCAACGTCGTCGCCGGTGACACTCAGGAAGACTTGATTGATTTGGCGATACTGGTTGACAGCCAGAACGGTACCATCTGTGCCCAGGAGGGTGCCGTCTGCCAGGCGGTAATCGACATCAACCACCAGCGGGACCGCACCGGTATTCAATAGTCCCAAGTTCGTGTGATACGAAGCGTTTTGTGCCAGCTGAATCAGGTACCCCTGCTCGCCGACGCCGAGTGCGGCCGACGCGGACCTCGCGTGCAGATTGGAGCCGTAGGAACCGTTAGGGGAATCGTTGACCGTGCGTCCACCGACTCGTAATATTCCCGCAGTCGCGGCGATTCGAAAACCGCCGAAAGTATTGCTGAGACCGAACTCGCTCCCCAAGATGTTGGCGAAGCGCACCGCCTGGTCGGCCTCGAGGGTCTTGCTCAGTTGTGGTGGGGAAGCCGTGCCGTCGAGGAATTCGATGGTGTAGACGGCGTCCTCTGGACCGATCGCCAATACCTCCAGGTCGCTCAGCCACAGTGTGCCACCCGCCCCTGCGGCTTCTGCCAACGCAAACCCGAAAATATCTTCAGCCGAGACCTCAGTAGCTCCGAGTCCGGTCATGATCACCAGTGACGTCAACAAACAGCAGATCAAGCCCCGTCGCATTGTTTCCCCTCCAGCAATGGTGTATCAATTCGAGATTACCAGCGCCTGCGGCCCTGGGCAATCATCTCTCGAATCTCGTCGGTAGCCGACAAATTCCTGGATGGAAAATCGCCGAGGATACTGATGGCGGCGGCGTTTTGGTTCCGGCTCTGCAGGATCAGTCCTCGTCTTCGAACCGCACTTTGAGCTGGCGCGCGGCCAGAACCTCATCCACCCGGCGGACGGGAGTTTCGTGGGGCGCCGCACGCACCAACTCGGGTGTCTCCTCGGCTTCCTTGGCGATGGCCAGCATTGCTTCACAGAAGGCGTCGATCTCCTCGGGGCCGAAGCTCTCGGTGGGTTCGATCATCATGGCGCCGTGCACGACCAGGGGGAAGCTCATTGTCGGCGGGTGGAAGCCATAGTCCAATAATCGCTTGGCAATATCGGTGTTGTGAACGCCGTTCTTGACCTGCTCTGAGTCGTCGAAGACGACCTCGTGCATAGTAGGCGTGTCGTACTTCAGGTGGTAGGCGCCTTCGAGCCGTTTCCTTATGACGTTGGCGAAGAGCACCCCGGTTTCCGACATCTCGCGCAGGCCGTCGCCCCCCATGCCTCGCATGTAGACAAGGGCCCTGAGCAGGATCAAGAAGGACCCTGAAAATCCGCGCAGCGAGCCGATGGACCTTTCGTCCGACCACAGCATGGCGAAGCCGTCGTCTTTCTTGACGACCCGAGGGACCGGCAGGAAGGGGAGCAGCGTTTCTGAGACCGTAACTGGACCGGCGCCGGGACCGCCCCCACCGTGTGGTGTGGAGAAGGTCTTGTGCAGATTGATGTGCATGGCGTCGGCGCCCATCAGGCCGGGCAGGGCACGTCCGACGAAAGCATTGAGGTTGGCCCCGTCCATGTAGACGAAGCCGCCTCGAGAGTGCACCAATTCGGCGATTTCAACGATGCGGTGTTCGAAGACACCCAGGGTGTTGGGTACGGTCAGCATGACGGCGGCGACATTCTCATTCATCGCCGCATCGAGAGCATCCAGATCGACGGTACCGTCCGGTCCCGATGC
>DAOWGJ010000323.1 GCA_030637505.1 Holophagae bacterium | reverse complement strand
GGCACCCAGCCGCGAGAGCGGCGCACGAGGAAGGGTCCTATGTCCGAGCTTCGGGCAACGGAGTCGTCGACCCGCCGGACGACGTCTCGGTCATGGATGACAAAGAGGTCCGCGATCACGCCGAGGCGCTCCAGCGCTTCGCGATTCCCTTTGCAGATCGGTTCGTCGGAGGCGTTGCCCGAGGTCATGACCAGCGGGTGGTCGCCTAAATGCCGGAAGAGCAGCAGATGCAGCGGTGTCGTTGGTAGCAGGATGCCGAGATCCTCCATGCCCGGGGCGACATTCTCGGCAATAACGGTTTGATTTCGCCGCAGGGCTAAAAGGATGGGGCATCGAGGCGAGCCCAAGAGGTTTTCGTCCGCCCCTTGGAGCTCGACCAGCGCGCGTGCGGCCTCGAGGTCGGCCACCATGACTGCAAAGGGTTTGCTCGGTCGCCGTTTGCGCTCGCGCAGTCGATCGACGGCGACGGCGAGGTCCGCCCGGCAGGCCAGTTGGAAACCGCCCAGTCCCTTGATGGCGACAATCCACCCGTCGTTGAGCTTTTCGGCGGCGGCCTCAAGGGCCTCGTCGCCCTCGGCCAGTTCGTTCCCTGCCACGTCGGCGAGCCACAGCCTGGGGCCGCACTCGGGGCAGCAGACGGGCTCGGCATGAAAACGACGGTCGGTCGGATCGGTGTATTCCGTCGAACACACGGGGCACATTGGGAAGCAGGCCATCGACGTCAGGGGCCGGTCGTAGGGCAGGGAGTGGACTAAAGAGTATCGGGGACCACAGTCGGTGCAGGTGATGAATGGGTGGGCGAAGCGCCGGTCCGAAGGGTCACACAATTCCCGGCGGCAGGCGGCACAGATGGCGGCGTCGGGGGGCACCGCGGCGCCGGTTGGCCGGCCCTGGCGGGAGGCGACAACCTCGAAGATCGCATCGCCGACTGGAGAGATCTCCGCGACCTCCAGCTGATCCAGGCGAGCCAACGGCGGCAGCGAGTTGGGGAGGTTGTCAGCAAAAGCCCGAACTGTGGACTCGGGCCCCTCGACCTCAATCGTAGCTCCCCCGGGGTCGTTCCAGACCTTACCCGACAGGCCTGCAGCCGTCGCCAGGCGGTGGATGGTCGGCCGGAAACCGACGCCCTGGACCGCTCCCCGGCAGGATATGCGAAGGCGAATTCTCAAGTTCTTTCGGTACGTTTGTGTTCGAGGCGCGCGCCCAGGTAATCAACCCAGGCCTCGATGCCCACTCCGGTGGTCGACGACACCTCGAAGACCCTGCCCGATGGATTGAGGCCGGCCAGATGCTCCCGGACCGCGTTCATGTCAAAGGGAACATAGGCAAGCAGATCGATCTTGGTGATGACGGTGACCTGGGCCCGGGCGAAGATCGCCGGGTACTTGAAGGGTTTGTCGTCGCCCTCGGTAGTCGAGAGCACGGCGACCTTGAAGTCCTCTCCGAGATCGTAGGTCGTCGGACAGATCAGATTGCCGACGTTTTCGATGAAGAGCAGGTCCGCGGGCAGTAACTGCGACTTTTCCAGCGCGCCGATCACCTGGCGGGCGTCGAGATGGCAGGCCCCGCCGGTCAGGATCTGGTGAGCCGGAACGCCCAGTGCCCGGATCCGGTCGGCATCGCGCTCGGTCGCGATATCCCCCTCGAGGACCGCGGCAGTCAGACGGCCGTCGAGGTATTTGATTGTTGCTTCGAGCAGGGTCGTCTTGCCCGACCCGGGAGACGAGATCAGATTGACGACAAGGGATCCGGCCGATTGAAATTGCTGCCTCAGCCTGGCGGCCGCTTCGTCGTTGGCCGCCAGTGCCTTGCGTTTGACTTTTATCACGTGTTCCATCTGTCCTCCGGGCCCGGCGAGGGCCGGTCAGTAGGATACCAGCGGTGAGTCCAATCCGGCAGAGCCAGAACGATATCGAGCACGGGCACGGGCTCGGGAACGGGACCTCTCTCTGCCGCACCGTGGCATAATGCGTCGGGGGTTTTGAGATGCAGAGACAGATGTTGGAAAAGTTGGCACGGCTGTTTGCTTCGACGCCGTTCTTTCGTTTCTTGGGGATGTCCTTCAACTCGGTCGAGGTCGGGCGGGTAGAAATAGAAATTCCGTTCCGCCAGGAGCTGATCGGCAATCCCGAATTGCCCGCCTTGCACGGTGGGGTCATTTCCGCCCTGCTGGACACCTGCGGTGGTGCGGCGGTGTGGTCTCAGTTGGGCAAGGGCGACCGCGTTTCGACAGTCGACCTCAGGGTTGACTACCTCCGTCCCGGCAGGCCCGAGACGCTGATCGGTGTGGGCCGCGTCATCCGATTGGGCAATCGGGTGGGGGTCGCCGAGTTGAAGGCGTTCCATCCGAATCGAGAGGAGGAACCGGTCGCCGTTGGCACTGGTGTCTACAACGTCCGCCGGGCGAAACCAGAAGAAAAGGAGTTGTGGGAGCATGTTGGCGAGCCGGGATGATATCAGGAAGCGTGAACCGGCCATCGCCGGGCCGTTGTCCAGAGATGGTGGGCCAAGGCCCACCCTACGAAGACCACAGCGCTGTAGGGTGGGCCTTGGCCCACCAAATTTACGAGCTCGGGTTCAAAGCTGATTCAAACATCTCCAGTGCCCTGGCCGGAGATTCCGACGGTTGGAGCAGGTAGGACCGGCCCCCGCTGTCGGTCGTCAACCGCTTGAATTGCTTTCTGGTCCCGGGGTTGAACCGGTCGTTCCACAAGGCGATGACGAAGACAGGGATTCCCGCGTCCTGAACCGAGGCAGCGGCCTTTTTCCATTCCGAGCGTGAGGCCTTTCGCCTGACGTCGGTGATGACGGTGATGAATCTGGCCTCGGAGTGTGGCCGCAGGAGGTCCAGAGCCCGGCTGATCGCCAGGGTTGGATTCGAGTCTCCGGCTTTGATGATGATCGGGGTGACGTTTTCGACACGACGGCCGATAGCGGCTTCCAGGTCGGCTGCCCGGTCGGCGATTTCAAAGTCCGAGGAATCGATATCGAGGACCAATGCGTAGACCGGGCTGTCGGCTCGAGGTGCTGGTGTTGCAACAGGTTGCGGTGCTGGGACCTCGTCCCTTACCTGGGGCAATTGAGTCGGCTCGGCGGCAGGCGCCGGAGCGGGTGAGGGAGCGGCAGCCGGCACTGGATCCGGAGGCTCAGGAGTCGATGGAGTGGTCGCCGACGCCTGCGGCGGCGACGGCTCTGGAACGGCTGAGTCCGTTGCAGTGGGCGCCGTGGATGCCGCGGGCGCCGCCTTTTCGGTCGCCGTCGCAGGGCTCTCCGTTGGCGGGGGCGCCGGAGCGACCACCGGCGCGGCGGTAACTGCGGCAGTGGCGACAGGCGACGAGGTTGTCGATGGTGCGCTCGGTCCTTCAGCCGGTGTCTCGACCTTCGGTTCCGGCGGCGCCGGGGCTGGTGCACGATCCAGGCTCTCCGGAACATCGACCTGACCGGCCCACAGACCTTGCGCCCCACCGCGCAGGCTCTCAATCGTCAGCGTGAGTTCATAGCTGCCCGGCGGCCAGGTGTATTCGACTCGGGTCGTTCCCTCAGTGTCGAAGTCGATGTCCGAGAGGATGTGATGCAGTGTCTTGGCACCTCGGTTCAGCTTGACCCGCATTCGGGCCTGACGACCGATGCGACCGCGATCCTGGGGCGCCAACTGGACTTCGATGGTCATCACCGTTCCGTCGGCGGTGACCGCCGCCGGCTGCACATCAACCCGCATCGCCAGCGGCGATGCAGCCGAGAGTGGCGCAGGCTGGAGAAGAAAGAAAATAGCCACAAAAAGGCACAAAAAGGCACAAAAAGAGAACCCAGATGAACCCCTTGGACTCTGTGCGGGTGAGGGGGCTGTGAACCCCGCATTGTGACGGCCAGAATCGGGCAAATGGTGTGGTTGAGCTCTGAGAGCTGAATGCTGAGATCTGACAGCCGATCGCTGATCGCTGAGAGCTGAAAGCTTCTTCATCACTGCTCCTGTCGTGCCATGCGAAGGGTCATCAGGACGAGAATAATCACCGCAAAACCCAGGACCGCCCACAGAAGAATTTTCTGAAGATTTGCGGCTCCGGAGAGGCGGCGGGCGGCACTGTAGAGAGGGTTGTCCTCCAGGGGGCCGGAGGTTACGGCTGCTGCGGGAACTGCCAGGACTGTCGAGCGGATTTTCTCCAGTTCATAGTGAGGCGGTTGGGCTTCGGGGAAACCCAACAAGACTTCGTAGGCGCCGGGCTCGGCGGCGAGGTAGAGATTCGGAGTTGGGATCCTCGCACTGACCGATCCCAACGCCAGCGGTGCATCGTCACCATCGTTGATGATCAACTCGAGGCTGGACACCCGGGTCGGTGAGAAGTCGACTCGAACTGCCCTGGGATCGCCGAGGCGGCGAAAGAACCGCCCCTGAGCGAGGTCCCGTTTCCTCCCGTCTTCCAGAGTCGCTTGAAGCCTGAAACCGCGGTCGAAATATGGCGCCTCGGTCTGGATCAGTAAGCGGCCGACGGTCATCGGCGGGTTGGGGACCTCAAGGGAATAATATGACTCGTGATCTTCCACTCGATGGCCCGTTTGCCTGAGCGCGATATCGACAAATCGTGACCGATCCTGCCGGAGATAGGCCCATTGCCGGGCCTCCGAGTCGATGATTCGCAAATCGGCCATATCCGGGCGCATTACCGCCAGGTCTCTGGTGTCGATTTCGATTCGGGCGAGACCCTCCGGCGAGGGTCGGACATCGATACGCCTTCGATGAGAATAGAGACGGGGATCGACCGGCGCTCCTGGGTGCATAGCGAACGACAGTGCCGGAGAGGCGTCATACAGGGGGTTGCGCTCGACAGGGCCCAGTTTTGCCGCTGAAGCACTGGCGGGATCCAGCAGAGCCAGTGCCCGATCTGCGGATTCTCCTGCCGCCGGGAGGTCAGCCCTTCCCTCGAGGGCGAACAAATCGTACTGCGGGCGATGAGCACGACCGCCTCCGAAAACAAGGGTGGCCTGGGTCTCGCCCTGGGGCAGGGAGAAGATCAGGATCGGTTGGGGTACCAGGGCCACAAGCCCCAGAGCCTCAAGCGGAGGACTGTCCTGATTGTCGATGACGATGCGGAGTCGGTCGCCCCGGGCCGGACGGAGTGGGATTTCGAGGCTCTCGACCGGGGCGATGGCGTCGATTCGAAGGACGGCACTGGATCCCAGGACCTCAGGGTCGGCGCCGGGGCCCTCGTCCCAGACGGTGATTTTTCGGTGGAATGTCCCGGTCGTCGTCATCAGGCGGAGCCGGCGCGGAACCAGACCCCTGGGACGCGAAACTTCCAATTCGGTGCTCCTCGGGAGATGACGAACGTCGGAGATCTCCAACTCTGCGCCTTGGCTCTCGTACTCGGGCAGCAATCGTCGGGCTTCCAGGGAGAATTTAGGGTTGAGATAGCCCTGATCCAGACCCTCCAGGGTCAGTCCCAGCCGACTGGTATTTCGGTCGGGGATGGTGAAACGGTTCTTCTCTGCCCCGGCGTCGGGCAGGCGGAAGAAGGAACCCTCTTGAAGCAGAGTGGTCCTTTTGCCCTGCCCGTCGATTGACGTGATCGTCACGCGGCTGACGAATTCTGGTCGTGCGGCGATGACGACGAGATCCCACGCCGCGACATCATCGGGGACTGGGGGCAGGCCGAGTACGTATTCTTCTCTGAATCTCGTGACCCGGCTGTCAAGGGCTTTTCTCGAGCGCCCGGCCGACAAGACGTCCGGCGTTGCCCTGTGCCGAAGCTCTACGGCCGTACCCGTGGCATCCGGGCTGTCGACCAGGAAGGGCACTTCTCGGCCCAATTCCGACAGGATTCGGAGGTCGGCCAGATCCGATCGACAGGGACCGATGACCCCGGCGGGAAGTTCGAGCCGACTGAGACCTGGGCCTTCAGTGGTGATCGAGGCCCGGTTGGGAAAGAGCGTGGCGAGGTTCTCCGCCGGAAGGTCTGCGGCCTGTACCGTGATGACCATCGAAAGAACGAGAAGCCTTTGGAGATTCGTCATTGGTCGCTGCCTCCGGTCGCTTTGAATACGAACTGTTGATAGATCAGCGACACGACGATCAGCGAGACTGCCAGGCCGGCCAGCGATGCGACGCGGTAAAGATCTTCCAACTCGCCCAAATCGTGCAAAAAGACCTTGAGAATGGTGGTGACCATGAGCCCGAGGCTCAGCCACCGCAGTGAGGAACTCCGAGCCCGAACCCCGATCGCCAGGAGGATCAGGGCATAGACGGCCCAGGCGACCGAGGTCGTCGTGTCTCGGGCCGGGAGGCGCTGGAGGGTCAGTTCCAGGGTCGGACCTGTTGCGAAGATGTCGGCAATCGCGAGGTTGAGCCACGCGAACACCGTGGCGACTGCGGCCAAGCCACAGGCGGCGGCGCCGATCGCCCGGCCTCCGGGGTACCATCGTTCTTCCCAGCCTCGGAGCCGGGGTGTTTCTCTGGGATTGAGGAACCGCATGGAGAGAACCATGGCCGTTGCGGGGACCAGATAGGTGTAGCTCAGCCAGTTGAGGACCGGCGTTGCCGAGCGGACGTGGTAGCTGAGGACCTCGGGATTGGCCACTAACCGCACCGTGGCGGCGCCCAGAAGGGTCAGACCGAAATACTTGAGACCGGGGTGATCCAGCCGGGTCCACAGTGCCAGGACCGCCAGCCCGTTGAGGGCCCAGCCGATGGTGATCCACTGACGATCCAGTTGCAGTGGTATAGCCAGGGATACCAGACTGAGGGCCACGGCGCTGAACCAGACAACCGCCCGGAACCTGGCGTCGTCATCATCGGAAAGGGCGGGTCTGAGCCGGAGGATCGCCACCAGGGTGACGGCCGCCATGGCCACCGGGAGCAGGCCGATGGCCTCAGGGCCGAACTGGGTTGTGAAGGCCTCCCGCAGTGCGAGGAACCAGAAGGGGCCGGCCAGCGCGGCGCCCCACCAGGCTGAGCGGCTGCCGCAAAAGGCCTTGGATGTCAAGACCGGCCAGACGGTAAAAAACAGGGCTGAGCCGGCCAGAAGGCCGAACGGCAGTGCACCCTGGACGTTCGTTCGGTAAGAGGTGAAGCCTACGGCGTAGACCAGCGATTGCCAGAAGGCAGTCGAGAGCGTCGCGGCGAAGAACCACGGACCCGAGCGTATTCGAGTTGCCGCGAGGACGGCCAGGATGCCGAGGACCAGGGTCAGTGCCATGCACATTCCGGCATCTGCCCGGTGATGCTCGGTCAGGATCACAGCCGCCGGCATCAAGGCGAGCGCGGTGGCGGCTCCGGTTCGTTCGGCCCAGATCCGGATCTTTTCGTCGTGTGTCATCAGGGCGCGAACATGGAATACCAAGACGAGTACGATCATCAATGAGGCGAAGAGCCATGATGACAGAGCCTCCTGTTGATAGCCGTGAACCAAGGCGACGATTGTCAATCCCAGTGCCGGACCGAGCCCGGCGGCCAACTGGATCCACGCTCGAGACGGTCGATGCGAGTGCCAGACCAGGGCGGCGCCAAGGACTATCCAAGCGACGATCCATGGCCAGGGACGGTGAATTCGTGGGGCAACCGACGCAAGAGTCAGGAGTGTGAGAAAACCCAACTGGGCGATCAGGGACGCATTGAGGAAGGAGCGGCTATGGGCATGGTCTCGGTGAAAGACCGAGGCTGCCAAGAACACTGCGGCGACGGCCAGACACACTCCGACTGCCTGCCAGGCTTGAGTGACGTCGAGGCGGTGTGTGATCATCCACAGGGTCATCACACCGAGAGAGGCCCCGGCGGCGCCGATGGCCGGCCCTCGTGGCTCCTTGCGAGCCAGCCAACAAGCCCCGGCGCTGAGAATTACCAGCAGCGCCCCCAGTGGCACGGGGTTGTCCGCGAGCTTGGCGGTTCCGGCGAAATGAAGCCCGAATGCGAAAGGTACCGCAACGCCGCCCGCTCTTGTTGCGCGCCACAGATTTGAATGCTCCTTTTCGCCGTTGTCGACAAAAAGGAATGCCAGGCCGAAAACACCCAGAACCACGATGCCCAGCGCTGCTTTTTCGGCATCCATGGTGCCGATGATCCACAAGCCCTGGTGCACCGCAGTGCCGGCAAGACTGAGTACCGCGAGCAGCGGCCAACCCCTGGCACGGGCCAACCACAGGAGGCCCAGGTCCAGCAGCAGGATGTAACCGAAGAGGGCGGCAGGGCTGCTGGCGTCGGAGGCCACCAGTAACGGCGTGGCGAAGCCGCCAAGCAGTCCGAGGACTGCAATGAAACGAGCATCCCGGTTGATGGCGACGGCGACGCAGACGGCCGTGATCACGACCATCAAGACGAAGCCAGGCAGCATGCCGATCAGACCATAAAGAGTCTGAGCGGCCCAGGTCGCTCCGTAGAGTATGACGACTCCCGAGCCTGCGAGGGCGTTGGCGGCAGCGGCCTGTCCCCGTTTGATCAGCCACTCGGAACCGACCAGGCACCCGATGCCGACCAGGACACCAAAGACCACCCTCATCGTCGGGGAGATCAAGCCGTGCTCGATCGAGTACTGGAAAAAGAGCAGGGCAGCGAGAGCCAGCACGATACCGCCGGCGGCCGCAGCGCCGCGCACCCCGATCCACCGCTCCCAGTCGATATCAATCTTGGGTTTTCTTGGTTTGGAGGGTGGGGCGCCTCCGGGCATGGCCGGTTCTTCCACTGCCGCGGCCGGAATGGAAGGTCGATCCGCGGGTGGCGTCGGCGGAACTGCCGTCGGTGGTTCCTGCGGGCTCTGGGGTGTTGGACGACTTTTGATTGACGGTGGAACCGCGGGCGCCTCAGGAACGGAAACCGGCGCCATTTCGTCGGACAGGGGATCGGTCGCGTAGGACGAATCGGAAATCGGTACATCCTCATGGGACTGCTGGTAAACCTCCTGCGGTGATACTTCAATCACAGTTGGTTGAGCGGTCAGTGGACGTGCCTCGAGGTCGGTGATGCGTCCTTCGAATTCTTCGACTCGTTTCTGGAGCTTTCGGGTACGGGACAGCGCGAGAATTGAGATGACACATATGGAAATGGCCGCAACCGGCAGCCCGATGACAATGATGGCAAGGAGAGCTTCCAAACCTACCGTCCTCTCGTTGGGAATATCGTTGGCGAGACCAGAGACTATCTTACCTAAATACGGATTCCAGGTCGTGATCGTTGGATTATTCTCGACGAAGCGGGGCGGCCGGCCGTAAACCAAGCTGGGAAGCTGGGAAGCTGGGACGCAAGGAGGCTGGGATGCGAGAACGCTGGGAGGCTTGAATGCTTGACGAAAAGAAAAACGGTATACGACTCCGATGATTGCCGAATATAGGTGGTCGGCAGTCGTTGCAGCTGTTTTTTTGTGTGCATGCGCTGGTGCCGACCAGGACGTGGAGATTGACGATTTCAGTGTGGCTCTGTCCCGGGCCGCCATGGAACGCACACGACACAGCATCCGCTACGACGGAAGTTACAGACGGATCGGCTACCCGGGGGGTGATGTCCCGCCGAGCGTCGGCGTGTGCACCGATGTCGTCATTCGCGCATATCGAGCCCTGGACATCGATCTGCAACAACGAGTCCACGAAGACATGCTGGGTCACTTTGCCGCGTATCCGCAACTCTGGGGTCTTCAAGGGCCGGACAGCAATATCGACCACCGGCGCGTACCCAATCTACAGACCTATTTCAGGCGTCACGGGACCGAATTGCCGATGTCGTCCGACCCGCTGGACTACCGCACCGGGGATCTGGTCACCTGGACGGTCGGAGGTAATCTGCCCCATATCGGTATCGTCGTGGACCGCCGGAGCCCGGACGGGCAGAGGCCCATGATCGTTCACAACATCGGCGCCGGCCCCAAAGTGGAAGACATTCTCTTCGCCTACCCGATGACCGGGCACTATCGGTATGAGGTTGCTGGGACACAGGACAGCTTGGAGGCCGTCCCGCACTCCCGGCAGAAGTAGGGTGGGCCTTGGCCCACCATGGGTCAGCCCAGACGCTCTGGGTGGTGGGCCGAGGCCCACCCTACGGGGGATCGGGTGGAATCTTCAGATCCGCATGAGGCGAACACCTGATACTCTTCATATTAAGGAGAGCTGGATGAAACCCTTTCACCTATTCGTTCTCGCCGCCCTTGTTGCTTTTGGGTGCAACGGCCCCCTGGTAGGCAACCCCCAGCCGGCGGTTGAAAGTATCGACTTTGCCATCGCCATCCATGGAGGGGCGGGGACGATCGATCGCGATATGGACCCGGACTTGGAACGGGCTTACCGCGAGGCTCTCGAAGACGCATTGCGGTTTGGGTACGGGCTCCTTGAGCAGGATTCGACCAGCCTCGACGTCGTTGAACAGGTGGTGCGCCGCCTCGAGGACGACGAGCTGTTCAACGCCGGCAAGGGGGCAGTGTTCACCCACGAGGGAACCAATGAACTCGATGCCGCGATCATGGATGGAGCGACCCGAGGGTGCGGCGCCGTTACGGGCGTGACCACAGTGAAAAATCCAATTTCATTGGCGCGCACTGTGATGGAGGCCAGCCCTCACGTCTTTTTCACCGGATCCGGCGCCGAAGCCTTTGCCGAGAGGATGGGGCTCGAACGGGTTGACCCGGAATATTTCTTCACCCAGCGGCGGTGGGACAGCCTGCAGAAAATCTTGAAACGGGAGGAGGGCACTGTGTCCGAAACCGGGAAACACGGCACGGTGGGTTGTGTTGCACTTGATCGCTCCGGGCATCTCGCGGCTGCAACATCGACTGGAGGCCTGACGAACAAAAGGTTCGGACGGGTCGGAGATGTTCCGGTCATCGGGGCAGGGACCTATGCTGACGATGCGACGGCGGCGATCTCCTGCACGGGGCACGGGGAGCAGTTCATCCGCAATACAGTCGCATCCCGCGTCAGTGCGATGATGGAGTACAAGGGCCTGACGCTCGACGAGGCGGCGCGTGTTGTGATCTCTAAAGTGTTGGGGCCCGGAGATGGCGGTTTAATCGCGGTTGGCCGGGATGGCGCGATCGCGTTGGAGTTCAACACCGAGGGCATGTATCGTGGGGCTGCGGATTCTTCAGGGCGTTTCGAGGTCGCTATCTGGGAATAATGCTCTCAGCTATCAACCGGGCCTCGTGTAAAAATTAAAAAATGACATCGATTCGGCCAAGACAAAGAGACAATAGAACCGCGAAGGCGCGAAGACCGTAAAGGGAACGCAAAGAAGATATTGAAATAAAACCCCTTCGCGCTCTTTGCGTCTTTGCGGTTCAAAACTAGACCATGGGTTTATCGGTGGCAGTTCGCTATCCCGGGTAGTTTTGTAAACGGTTTGCATTAGACTTGTGGGGAGATTTGGAGGAATGATGAAACATTCGAGAATGATGTTGGTTCTGGTCGCGATGGTGGCGGTGACGGTCGGCTGCGAAAGACTGGCGTCGCTTCAGAACTCCAACGTGCGGATTGCCGGCGAGTGGCAGAAGATTGACATGTCCTTTCCCGGAGATGACATCTATGATTTTTCCGACCGGGTGATCACCGTCAACGGGATCGAGGACGGAACCTACAGGTTCGAGAGCAATACCATGCTGGAAGTGACGCTCAAAGGGCGTCGTCAGCTCGTTGAAGTCGAATTCATCGACGACTCGAAGATGATCTGGTATCGGAAAACCCCAAAGGGGCGGGACCGGGTCTCCGAGTGGGTCAAGAAGAAATAATCTGAACCCGCCGGAGCCGGAACCAAAAAAGCTGTCAGCTGTCAGCTATCAGTCGGACAGAACTCTCGATCAGTTCGCTTGGGGTAACGGCCCCTGAGAGGCAATCAAACCGATGGCATTGCAAACGCCAGCAGAGAGCTGATAGCTGAGAGCAACTAACCCGACCTTCTCACCAGTGATCTACTACGGCGCGAAATACGCAGCCATCTTCGACGTTTGCTTGAATTCGCTCAATCAACGTACTGTCAAGTACGCCTCATTCACTCGTTCTGCGAAAACGGCGAATCTCACCACGTCTTCCGCACCTCGCGACGAAAACTGGTGAGAAGGTCGGGCTAACCCCCCGCGCGGAGGATTGAACGCGCGGCGTTGGCCTCTCTGGCATCGGGCGCCAGTGTGAGGAACCGGTCCATGTCCAGAAGCATCTCCTCGGTCTTGCCGAGTTCCTGCCAGACGCGGCCGCGGAAGTAATAGGCATGCGAAAAGCCTGAGTCCATTCCCAGACACCGGTTGAAGGCCATTCGTGCCGGATCCCATTTCTTTTGGTACATCAGAGCCAATCCCAGTTGGAATTCGGTCATCGCCGGGTCGGCGCCTTTGTCGAGGGCCTTCTTCAATCGGCCCTCGGCCTGTGAGTATTTTCCCAGCCTGATCAGGGCAGAACCTTGCCAGTACCAGGCCCACCCGTTCTTCTTGTCCTCTTCCAAGATGGCCTTGGCCCGGTCTCGGGCCTGTCGCCAGGCCCCGGTCGCGTTGCCTTTCTTCTGCCACGAACGTACCTCGCCGAGAAAGTACGGCGCTGAGGGGTCGGAGGGGTTTCCACGGGACGCCTTGCCAAGCTTGGCGGCCGCCTGGTCCAGGTCCCTCTCCTGGGCCAACATGAGGGCCCATGCCACGTCGTATCCTGCCGACTTGTTATGAGTCGCCCGTTGTTCCTCCAGGGTGGTCCTGACCTCGGCGTGACGCCAAGCCGCCAGATCCAAAAGCACGGTCTGGTGGGAGGATGCCTGGCCCGACTCTCCGGAACCCTGGTTTTCACCTCCCTGTGCCCACACAGGAGCGGTTGCCGGGAAGCACATCACGAGGGCCGTTACGATGATGGATCGCGTCTTCATTATAACCTCCGAGTCGACCTGAATTATACACCGCGGCAGGAGGCTGAATGGGAATTTCGAGTCAGGGTACCGGGTCTTTGACGGGCCGTGACCCATTCTCGCCGCAGAGTGACTTTCAGTCTCAGGACGACGGTGTTAGTCTCCCGAGCGCAGCGCCCGGCAGGGCGCCGAAGCAACAAGGGGCGTCACCGGCGTCCCGGCGGGGATGAGTATGCGTTTTGAAAATGTTTCGATTCTCAGTGTGACGCACGTCGATGCGCCCCACGTGGTGACGAGTGAGGGCATTGAGCGGCGCTTGGCGCCTACGATGGAAAGACTTGGGATGCGGTCCGATCTGCTTCGGGACCTGTCCGGCATCATGGAACGGCGTTTCTGGGATGAGGGAGTTCCGCCCAGCGAACCGGCCACGGAGGCTGCCCGTCTGGCGATCGAAAAGGCAGGCATCGACCAGGGCTCTCTCGGCATCCTGATCAACACCTCGGTATGCCGGGACTATCTTGAGCCCTCGACCGCCTGCCTGGTTCACGGCAACCTCGGCTTGCCCTCGACCTGCATGAACTTCGACATCGGCAATGCCTGCCTCGGATTCGTCAACGGCATGGACATGGTCGGGAACATGATCGAGCGCGGCCAGATCGATTATGGAATCGTCGTTGATGCAGAGACCAGCCAGATGATCACCGATAAGACTGTCGAGCGGCTGGAGAATCCCCAAACGGACGAGGCAGCCTTCAGAGCGAACTTCGCCAGTCTGACCCTGGGTTCGGGCGCCGCAGCGATGATCCTCGGCCGGGCCGATCAAACGCGCACCGGTCACCGTTTTCTCGGTGGACTCAATCGGGCCGCCACCCAACACAGCCGCCTGTGCCGCGGCACCATCGACCACATGGAGACCGACACAAGGGGTCTGATGGTCGGCGGCATGGAGCTGGCGGCAGGAACCTGGAGGGAAGCGGCTGGGCTTTTCGCTTGGACACCGGGGGATTTCGATCACTTCGTACTGCACCAGGTCAGCAAGGCCCACACTGAGGGATTGGCCGGCCTTCTCGGATTGGACCTTGGCAAGATATTCAGGCTCTACCCTGATTTCGGCAACATCGGGCCTGCGGGTGTGCCGATCGTCTTGTCCAAACTCCATCAGGCCGGCAAGCTCGAGTCCGGGCACCGCATCGCCCTGTTGGGCATCGGTTCAGGTCTCAACTGCACGATGGCCGAGATCCTCTGGTAGAAACAATGCGGCCCATTCCCCACGACCTCTATCCCTTCGAAGGGAAGTACCTGGACCTCGACGGCATCCAGATGCACTACCTCGACGAGGGCGAAGGCCGGCCGGTCTTGATGGTGCACGGCAATCCGACCTGGTCCTTCTACTACCGGAATCTGGTGTTGGGTCTGCGCCGGGATCACCGATGCATCGTGCCGGATCACATCGGTTGTGGTCTCTCGGACAAGCCGGGTGACGATCTCTATCCCTATCGACTCGATCGGCGGATCGAGGATCTCGAGCGCCTGATGGCGACTGTCAATCAGGGGCCGATCGATCTGGTCGTCCACGACTGGGGCGGTCTGATCGGCCTGGGATGGGCCGTACGTCACACGGAGCTGATTCGCCGATTGGTGATCCTCAACACCGGGGCCTTCCATCTGCCCGAGGGGAAGGCCGTTCCCTGGCAGCTCCGACTTGTCAGGGATACGCCGTTGGGTGTTTTCCTGGTTCGCGGTTTGAACCTCTTCGCCAGAGGCGCGACGTCCGCGGCGGTTACAACCAAGAAACTCCCGAAGGCGGTCAAAGACGCCTATTGTGCCCCCTACGATTCCTGGGCCGATCGCATCGCAACCGCCCGTTTCGTGCAGGATATCCCGCTCAAGCCTTCAGACCCCGGCTATCAGACCATTACCGATACGGCGGCGGGTCTCGAAGCCTTCGCGGATCATCCCATCATGATCTGCTGGGGTGAGAAGGACTTCGTCTTCGACCATTGTTTCAGGGAGGAGTTCGAGCGCATCTGGCCCCATGCCGAGGTGCATTCGTTCCCCGAAGCGGGCCACTACGTGCTGGAAGACGCCGATCAGGAGATTCTCAGCCTCGTCAGGAACTTCCTGGCGCCCGAGGACAAGATCGAGGGATAGGCCCCCAACTGTTCTTTTTTCGGTTCGTCGTCGGTGTTGCTGACGATCGGAGTGTCTGAATCTCAGGGTTGAGTTTCCCAAGAGGCGGGAGGACAATCAACCGGAGAGGATGGACACCATGACAATCCGGTTCTGCGTACAGGTGCTGGCTGCGAGCGCAGCCGCAGCCGGTGTGATCCCGTCGGCCTATGCCGCCTGGTCCGACGACCCGGCGGTCAACATGGTCGTTGCCGACAGGTCGGGCGAGCAGGTGCAGCCCAAGGTGGTCGCCACCACCGACGGTGGCTGCTACATCAGTTGGTTCGACAATAACGCCGGCGGTTACGACGTGTACCTTCAGCGCCTCGACGCTGCCGGCGACGAACAGTGGACGCACAACGGCGTACTGGTGGCCGACCGTGGCTACAGCTCGACCCAAGACTACGGGCTGTCGATCGACACCGCGGGCTACGCGCTGCTCACCTTCCGTGACGATCGCCCAACGGATGAAGAAATCACGGTTGCCCGTGTCAGCCCGGAAGGCGGGTTGGTGTGGGGAATGGGGGGTGTGCAGGTGACGGCGGCTGCGGGCGCCTTCGTTGCCGCTCCCAAGGTTGCCGGAACAAGCGACGGTAACGCGGTGGTGGCGTGGAGCCACGACGGCGGCATCAAGGCCCAGAAGCTCGACTCGGATGGACTGCCCCTGTGGGGGGCGGGGATCACATTCATGCCGGCAAGCGGTTTCTATTTTTTTGCCGACGTCCAAGCGGCCGACGCCGGAGCCGCCATCGTGTCCTGGGTCCCTCAGGTGGGAGGTGTCTCCCACTTGTGGGCGCAGAAGCTCGCGGCGGCTGACGGAGCGTCCCTGTGGGATGAAGGCCACGTCAAGGTCTTCGACGACCCGACCGGGGGTCTCGGCTACGGCTATTTTCCGTCCTTCGTCAGTGACGGCGCCGGGGGGGCGGTCTTCGCTTGGCATGGCTCGTTCGGGGCAAGTACGATTTTCGCCCGCGTGCAGCGAGTTCTCACAGGAGGCGGCGAGGCTTTTGCCCACAACGGGGTCGAGGCCTCCACCAATACGACGCAGCATCGTATGGGGCCGAGCGCTGCGATCAACCCAGCGAACGGTGACATCTTCGTGTTCTGGACCGATGCCAACAGCAACCAGAGCCAGTTCGGTGTTTCAGGCCAGAGAATCGCCGTCGACGGCAGCCGACAGTGGACGGACAGCGGCACTGTCTACGTTCCCCTCAGCGGAAGCCAGACCGATGGTCTCAGCACACTCGTGCTCGGAGGCGAAGGGTTGGCGGCATGGGTCGATGGCATCGCTTTTGGTAACGAACCGATTCGTGCAACCCGCGTGGACGTCGACGGCGACACGGTGTGGTCACCGGGAATCGCCGACCTGAGCACGGCGGTCAGCGACTCCTTCCGGATCGGGGCTGCATTGAGCAGCAACGGTTTTGCCATCTACGCCTGGCAGGACGGGGCCACAGGCGCCAGCGACATCAAGGTCCAGAATCTCAACCCGGACGGCACCCTTGGTGACACCGGTTCGATTTTTTCCAATGGCTTTGAAACAGGCGAGATGTCAGCCTGGTCGGTCACGTTCCCGTGATCCGAGTCAGCTGTCTGACACGCTGTTGCAGACTCGGCAGCATTTGACGGGCTGCCTGGTACAAACTGGGGCCGGTCCACCGGTGCCATGGAAAAATCGAGGTCTGAGGAGGGTTCCGATGGCAATGAACCGATGCCGTGATTCCTGGGCGCCCGTCTGCGTCCTGATTGTAATGACCCTGTGCCTCGCGACTCTGCCGTGCGCATCGGCCTTGGGGCAGTGTCAGCCGGTCGAGGCGGCGAAGATCGTGCCCTTCGACGGTGTCACCGGGGACCTCTTTTTCGGCGACTCGGTGGCCGTTGACGGAAACGTTGCGGTGATCGGCGCTGCGCAGGACGACACACTGGGCGCCGACGCCGGCGCAGCCTACGTCTACCACCACGATGGCTCCACATGGGCGTACGAGACCAAGCTGACTGCCAGTGACGGTGCAGCGGGCGATCTCTTCGGCATTTCCGTTGCGATCAGAGGTGACGTGATGATCGTGGGCGCCCAATACCACGATGAAGGTGCCGACAACGCCGGCGCGGCATACGTCTACCGTCTCGAAGGTGGCGGATGGAGCTTCGAGGACAAGCTGACAGCCGCCGACCCGACCGCCAACGCCTGGTTCGGCAACTCGGTGGCGATCGACGGCGACGCGGCCGTCGTCGGCGCGTGGGGCGAGGGCGAGAACGGCGCCCTTGC